>JASMTM010000269.1:0-3364 GCA_041694295.1 Petrotogales bacterium | reverse complement strand
TATACTTCTGGGAAGTGATGGAAAATCTGCACTTGAATTCGGTCACAGCAGGGTTGACTACAAAGGTGAAAAGTGCTATTGTGGAGGAACTGGTTGTCTTGAAACGGTAGCCTCTGAATACTGTCTCGTAAAAGACAAAGCAAAAAATATAAATAATTTTGTGCGTAACTTTGAGCATTATAAAGACAGGCTGAATGAAATCCGTGAGTCAGCAAAACATAATTCTATTGACGAAAAATACAACGAAATACTGGATAGATTGTCATACCATGTTTCTAGTCTATCTCTTTTACTTCGTCCGGATATAATTTGGATTGGTGGAGAAGGCGTGGTAAACAAGTGGATATTCCTTAAAATCAAAAATGGTATAAATAAATATTTAGGTGCCAGTTATTGGAAACTTAACCCCGAAATAAATCAAATCTCTCTGCCGGATATCTGGGAGAGAGGAGCTGCTTTTCTTGCACTCAGAAAATATGTAAGAAGCGCATTAAAGAATTAATTAAATCAAGTCCCTGAATAACTTAAGATAATCTGTCAAATGTCTTGTTATCAGAAACTCTTTTCGTACTATTTCCTTTCCATTTTCTCCCAATTTTCTTTTCAAATTCTCATCGGAAAGGATTTTTCTTGTTGCTTCAACCGCTTCTTCAGTACTGCTGACCAAGTAGCCGTTGTGGTTGTCCTTGATTTGCAAAGGAATGCCACCAACATTCCCTCCAACAACAGGTGTCCCTTTCCATAGAGCTTCACTGACTGTGAGTGCAAAGCCTTCTCTCAAAGATTTTTGAAGCACTACATCACTCACTTTTTGTGCAGCATTCACTTCAATGTTTCCAACGTCGTGAAAGTTAGTGTACACGCCAACATCATAATCCCTGCCAGCATATCGCAAAATATCTTCATAAATCTGCCATCCTTCAGGATCATCAGAGGCCATTGAGCCCACCATTAACAACTGAAGTTCATTATAGGATTTTTTCAATTCTCTGTACACATCCACAACACCAAGAGGATCTTTCCAGGGATCAAACCTTGAAACCTGTGTAATTAAAGGTTTTTCAGCATTTATTTTTAGCTTAGTACAGGCCTTTCTTAATTCTTCATCAGTCAACTCTCTGTTTTTATCGCTAAGTGGATCAATAGAAGGTGCAATTTCTCTTATTTCAGGAAAACCGAACTCACCAGCATAAGATTCTAGTGTGAAAACAGCACAAGAATATCCAGAAGTAAAACGCTTTAAAAAATTTAGATATTGCTTGTTTGGTGTTGATGTATCAATATGGCATCTCCATATAACCTTTGCTTTTCCAAAATCATAGAATTCAGGTAAAGCAAAGGGTTGAGGGTCATGAATAATTACAACATCATAGTTTCGTGCATCTAATTCTTCTGCGTTTTTCTTTGTTGTTTCAATATAAAGGTCTTTAACGTGTTTTTCAATAACATCCTCTTTGCCCTGAAGTGCATTGTGCATTCTTTTCGTAAATTCGTAAAATTCTTTCTCTGCCTCCATTACTTTCCATTCAATGTCGATACCAGCGTCTTTCATTAAAGGAACCAGCGTGTGAAGAATTTCAGCCACTCCTCCACCAAAGGCTGTAGCATTGACATGTAGTACTCTAATTCCTTTAACTTTATCAATTAATTCAAATAATTCGTCTCTCTTTTCCCGGTCCATGAACTTTAGATAATTATCAACTCGTTTCTCTGTAAACTGTACTGTCTTCATAGCAACACCTCCTATGTTAACAATTATAATATATTTTGTTCATTATTTGAATAATATGCAGGTCAGGCATCAAAACTGTGTTTTATGTATATTATAAGTTTGAATTTTTTAGATTCACAAAATATTCTGGAGAAACCGCAGCTCCTCCCAGTCTTCTTGAGTGCTCTGCGGCAAATGCCATCATATGACTGTGTATAGAATTTTCAAGAGATGTTGATATCAAATTTCTATCTCCTTTTAACCATGAAACAAATGCATCTATCAATCCATAATCACCACCGCTATGTCCACCATAGTTTTCTTCAATCGGATAATGCGTTCTACCTTTTCCAAATACACTGAGTTCAACATTGCCTGTTTCAAGATCTCCTATTATTTCTCCATGAGAACCGTGTATGTTTAATGTGCGAGTAATTTTACCTGTAAACGCAGTCATTGTGAAATTGGCAATAATGTCATTGTCAAAAATGAAAAAAACTGTTTGATGATCAACGACATCATTATCAGAACTGAAAACGCATCTACCATACGGTCCATACTTTATTGCTTCTCTTCTTCCTTCAAGGGAACTATCAGTTGAAATAACCGATACTGGCCATTCTGTTTTGTTCTGAAGATATATCTTAACAGCAGAATACGGACAGAATTCTTCAACAGGACAGTTTAGACACCTATCTGCTGCACCTTCTGGTTTATTTTCTTTATTAAAATAAAACAACTTACCTTTCGAAATAACCTTTTTACACGATCTCCCGGTCAACCAGTAAAGAATATCTGCGTCATGGCAACTTTTTGTTAAAATCGCTGGTCCTGATTCCTTCTCATTTCTCCAGTTACCTCTGACATAACTGTGGGCAAAATGAAAATAACCAATCTTCTCAGTCTGCTCGATTCCAATTAGCTTACCAATTTTCCCATCATCTATTAATGTCTTCACTGTTTTGTAAAAAGGAGTGTAACGCAATACATGAGCCACAGCAACTTTACCAGTCGTTTCCCTGCATTCAAGTATCTTGAGTAAATCATCGGTTGATTGCGCAATTGGTTTTTCTAAAAGTATTCTGTAATCTTGTTTCGCAAATTCAATCAAAGGCTCTACATGCAATCGATCCGGGGTAGCAATAATTATGCCATCACTGACTCTTCCTTTTTCTAAAAGCGTCTTCCAGTCTTTGAAGCACATTTCGCGACTAATTCCATAAGCATTTGCAAAACGTATACGTTTTTCTTCATCAGGTTCAGCAACAGCTACAACCTCAGCATCTTCCCTTTGATTTAAAAGGCTTCCGTATGCTTCATAACCTCTGTTACCAGCACCAACAATACTTATCGTAACTTTCCCCATAATTTCACTCTCCTATAAACATTATACATTTGATGTAATCGAATAAAAAACCCATGTTATAATAGTAGCAGTTTATTAACAGTCTATAGCAGGTGATAATTATGAATAGAGAACAGCGCCTGCAAAAAATAATCGTTATTCTTTCAAGAAACAAAACGCAGTTAAGCGGGAACAAACTCGCTGAAATGTTAAATGTGAGTCGTCAGATGATCGTGAAAGATATCAGTTTGTTAAGTAGCAGAGGTTATGAAATTCGTTCAACCTCCAGAGGATACATATATTGCACA
>JASMTM010000268.1:0-4114 GCA_041694295.1 Petrotogales bacterium | reverse complement strand
AGTGCAGCTTCTTCAAGTGCCTTTGGGAACCCAAGGAAAAACTGGTAAAAAAGAAATATATATAAAGGATACGCTACAAAAGGTATGATCTGAACGTGATAAGTGTTTAACCAACCAAATTGATTAGTCATTAGAAGCAAAGGAATTGCAATAGCCTCAAAAGGGATTATCATTAAGGCAACAATAAGTGTTACCAGCATATTTCTGCCTCGAAAAGTGAATCTCGCCAGCCCAAAAGCAAGCATGCTGTTAATAAAGAGACCGGCTATAATTGTCGTACTAACTATAAATACTGAATTAAGGAAAAATCTTCCAAATTCCATCCTATCGAATACATCTTTAAAGTTCTGAAGCGAAAAACTATCAGGAACAAAAGCCTTTAATGTACCCATTTCCTTAAGAATATCAGTTTCATCCGGGTTTAAAGATGTAGAAAACATGTAAACAAGCGGAAACAGAAAAAATATGCCAAAAATAAACAGCAACACATAACCAATGATCTTATTGAAAAGTTCTACTCTTTTTTTACTGCGTGTTTTTGTAACAGCCATATTATCCAACCTCTCTTTCTTCACCCAGAATCTTCCTCTGGATTATGGAAATAGCTAAAACTATCAGAAAAAATACGACCGTTATAGCAGAGGCATATCCAATATACTGTCTTTGATAACCCTGATTATATAAATGCAAAACTACCGTATAGGTAGCTCCGCTGGGTCCTCCATTTGTCATTACCTTAACCTGTGTGAACAATCTGAATGCGAGGATTGTTGTTGAAATAACAACAAAAACAGTGGTGTTTTTTAGCTGAGGTAAGGTTATTTTCCAGAATTGTTTCCACTTATTTGCTCCATCGATTCTTGCTGCTTCGTACAAAGTTACTGGAATTTCCTGAAGTCCGGCTAAAAAGATTAGCATCTGAAAACCAACACCCTGCCAAATTGACATTAGCATTATCGCAGGTAAAGCCCAGTTAGGATTTGTCAAAAAGCTTATAGTTTCCCACCTACCTAAAGTTAACATCTCCATGAATCCATTTATTAATCCTTCTGGATTATAAAGAAATGTCCAGATGACAGAAACCACAACCATTGCAGTTACAGTTGGTAAGAAATAAATAGTTCTGAATAATTTGGTAAGCTTTAATCTCTGATTCACAAGCATTGCAAGAATTAGAGCCAAAGCAGTTTGAACTGGCACTACAACTAAAACAAACACAAAATTATTGCGTAAACTTTGCCAGAATAACTCATCATTTATAAGCCTTTCGTAATTTGCCAATCCAACAAATTTTGCTGGTGATCTAGCAATGAGTCTTGTGTTTGTAAAGGAAAGATAAAATGCTGAAAAAAATGGGTAAATCATGAATACGCCGAGAAGTATTAATCCGGGTAAAATGAAAATCAAGGCATATTTCAGGCCGCGCTTCTTTTCATAATGCATTTTTGCCACAAGATCTCCCCCTTTAACTAGGAAAAAGGGGGGAGTGAATCCCCCCTTGATCACTTACTTGAACCAATTAGTCCATTGGATATCCATCGTTGTATTCTATATCGCGATCGATCTCTTCTACTGCATTATTAAGTTCTTTTCTGATATCTGAACCATTAGCAATATTCTGCAATGCCTGTGTAAATGCCGAGGTTATTGTTGGATATGCAGGTGTTACAGGTCTAGGAACAGCAATCGTTTCAAGCTGTTCTACAAATAAGCTAAGAGGTCCACCTTCTCCATAAAGTTCTGACATTTCAGCAGCACTTATTCTTGACGGAACAGCGCCGTTCGCATTTGTCATCTTAACTATTTCTTCAGGTCTAAGAATAAATTCAAGGAACTTCCAAGCAGCTTCTGGATTCTCACACTCCGTGGTAATACTCCATGCCCATGAACCCATACCGGTTGCCTGTCTGAAAAATTTCGGTACAGGTAATAACACCAGATCATCACCAAGTTCTTCTTTGTACGTGTTGTACATCCAGTGTCCTGTCCATGAAAGAGCATTTCTTCCAAGAAGGAATTCATTTTCAGAAGCAGGATTTGGATTTGCGTAACCTTTTTCAAACAAGCTCTGTAGCCATGCAGCTGCGGCAAGTGCTTCAGGTCCGTTTAGTGCACCTTCAGCAGTCATGTAGTTTGATCTATCAATGAGATCAGCACCAAAAGCCTGGAAGAACGGTGATAATCCATAGGTATACCATTCACCAACGTCAAACATTTTAAAGTCAATCGCATATTTAACTTCATCAAGTTCCTGTGTCTTCTTTACTATGTCCATGAATTCCAGGAATGTCCATGCATCATCGACGCCTTCTGGTATTCGAGCATCTACCTTTTCAAGGTATTCAAGATTCCCCCAGAATGAAAGGCCTGAGTCAAATGTTCCAAGGGCATATAATTTACCGTGGTATGTTCCCTGATCAATGATTGAGGGTAAAAAGTCATTCAGCATTTTTTCAGGAACTAAATCATCAAGGGGTCTTAAATAACCTGCCCATGCATAATTTGCAATATATGGGCCATCAAGGTCAAGAACATCTGGGAGATCACCTGCAAGAGCTGCAGAGTTTACCTGGTCATTATAGCTTCCTTCAGGCAACTGTACAGCATTGATATAAACTTCATCTTGCATTTCATTGAATCTCTTTACTTGATCGTTAATTACCTCTCTTTCCGCACCTCTTCCTGAGTGGAACCAGAGCGTAATCTCAACGGGCTCAGCTGCAAAATAAACAGAAGAAAATGCAAGAAATAAAACTAAAGTTAAAACAAGTCCAAGTTTCTTTTTCATAAAACATACCTCCTTTTTTTATTAATCCCCAAAGGGGTTAGTTATGATTTTAAAATTCTTTTCTTTAGCCAGGCGAGAAATTTTATCTTTGTGCTCTACTGAAAAATCTGCAGTTACAAGTTTTTCTTTCCCTGTCCATTCGTTTATTAACACAAGTGATTTTTTAAAGTGTTTTGACGAGCTTGCCATTATATACAAATCGTTAACCGTTTTACATATCATACTTTTCGTTTCCGATTCTAAGAGAGTTGACGCATAGTACCCTGTTTCATCAAAGCCGTTTATACCAACAAAAGCCTTGTTAATGTTGTATTTTCTAAAAAAATCACCGGCGTTTAAATCTAGAAAATTCATTGTACTCAACTGAAAAAAGCCACCCATAGCAAGCATTTTTACGTTGGGAAATTCTGCGACTTTATTCATAATGTATAGAGAATTCGTTACAATAGTTATATTAATAGGAGGATTCTTAAGTAGTTCTTCTGCAAAAAACAATGCTGTGCTTCCTGCGTCAATGAAAATTACGTCATTCTTTTCGACATGTCTGCTTGCAATCTTGGCAATTTCGTGTTTCTCATCAACATCAATCGCAATCTGCTCCTGAAATACCGGATCATATCGGTGTGCACTTATACTAACAGCCCCACCGCGCACTCTTTTGAGGAGGCCCTTTGATTCTAGCTCTATAAGGTAATTTCTAACGGTGACTTCAGATACACCCAGTTCCTCAGCAAGGATAGAATTGTTAATCTTTCCGTATTTTCGCAATTTTTCAATTATCGTTGCTTTTTTTTCTTCTGTTGACATAATAACCTCCGAAAACATTCTATCATTCGATTAATAGCTTTACCAAAAATGAATAGAAACGTTTATTCTTGATTAAGTTCAATTATTTGTGATTAATGAGTCCTTTGTAACTCTTATTAATATTTTCGAAAGAGCTTTCGAAACATTTCAAAAATAAACTAATATGAAATTAATAATAACCTTTCGTAAGAAACATCGAATGGCAAATACGATATTTTCTAATTGTTTTTATTGTACTGCCACGATAAAATATGAATACAAAGTACTGTTAGGAGGATAAAGAAATGAAATATGATTTTGATAGTGTCATAAAAAGAGAGGGAACAAATTGTTTTAAATGGGATTTTGCAGAAGAAATTTTTCGAAAATCTGATATATTACCAATGTGGGTAGCTGATATGGATTTTAAATCACCGGAAGAGGTTATAAAGGCTATAAAAAAAAGAGCAAAGCACGGAGTTTTCGGTTACACTGCAAGACCAAATTCATTATATGAATCAATAAAAGAATGGTTAGGAA
>JASMTM010000267.1:0-4086 GCA_041694295.1 Petrotogales bacterium | reverse complement strand
TATTTTCTTAACGAGTATGTATAGAGTAAGGAATATAGTACCTTAATGCTCGAAATATTTGATATATTATAATTGCTAAACATATTTTAGGGGGGATTTCAAATGTCTAAAATCGATCTAAGAAATACATTGGCATCTCCGATTGAATTATTACCACAAAAGCCTATTCTCTTTACTCCAGCATTGATATCAGCTTTGTTTGGACTAATCATTTATGCAGCTATTCCAGTCAGTTATGCTTTTTTTGGTTGGTCGATTTTTTTGGTTAATCTTTTACAATGGCTTGTTTCAACTATTATGACAGGCTGGATGGTATCAATGATGATGGAAATCAAAGAAAAAGGGAACACAACCTATCAAAGCAGCTGGAATATTGTTAATAAGGTAATTTTTAACTTAATAACTGTAGGTATTTTGGTATCTATAATGGTTGCATTGGGAACAATGCTTTTCGTAATTCCCGGGATAATTTTGGCTGTCACTTTCTGCGCCGCATCGCCAGCAGTAGTAAAAAAAGAACTTTCTTTCAGTGAAGCGCTGAAGGAAAGCAGGAATTTCGTTTATCATCAAAAAAACTTCTGGAATATACTAATAATCATGATTATTTCTTTTCTGATAGCAATGATTCCCGTTATTGGGGGATTAATTTCCAGTTTTTTAATAACTTTCTGGATAGCCTATGCGTACCTTTACTATGAAGGTACAGAACTCTCAGAAGTGAAAAATACGTCATCAAAGGAAAAAGAAAATTCTGAGCCACCGGAAACACCAGAATCTAAATAAGAATATAAATGATTCTAGGATATTTATAAGCATTACAACTTAATAACACAATCCAGGAATGATTAACGTTCATATTCTTTGATTACGTATGATTATCTTCCATTTAAAGATAATTCTTCCTAATTATGTTATAATGTACATGACAAAGGAGGAAAAATTATGAAAGAAAAGAAAATTACTAAAACAGTTCCTGATAATGAAGAAATAATAATAACGGACGAAGAATTAAATCTTCTTGAGGTAACCTTTAAAGAAAGAAAAAATCAGAATAAAAACAAATAAACAAATACCAGTAAAGAGTAGAGGGGGGCGCAGTAATGAATGTGCTATTAATTAACCCACAAAATACTGGATATTACTATAAACTAGGTGCTTTCTATCCACCTCTTGGTATGGCTTATATAAGTTCTTATTTAAAGAAGCATGGTCACAACGTAAAAATGGTAGATATGAATGCTGAAAGATTTAACTACAAGGATTTTGATTACAGCCAATTTGAGCTTGTTGGTATTTCAACTGATACCGTGAGATTTCCACTTGTTGTTGATATCTCAAGATATGTAAAGAAATGTAATGTTCCGTTGGTACTCGGAGGCCCGCACGCAGCTGCGGATTACGAACGTATCCTTCGTGATAATATTGCAGATTATGTTGTTTTTGGAGAAGGTGAGATACCTACTTGTCAACTAGCAAGTGAGCTTGAAAAAGGTAACAGATATCCTGAGTTAGACGGATTGGCTTATTCTAAAGATGGATCAATAGTATCAAAGAAACAGGATTTTATTAAAGACCTTGACAATCTTCCCTTTCCTGATAGAGATGGCCTACCATTAAACAATTACAAATCACGTTTTGACAAAAATCCTGCTACAAGTATTATTACTTCACGAGGTTGCCCATTTAACTGTGAATTTTGTTCAGCATCACAATTTATGGGTATGAGATGGAGAAAACGTAGCAATGAAAGCGTGCTGGAAGAAATAAAATTACTTGTTAAAAAGTATGGTTATAAATCAATAATTTTCTTTGATGATAATTTTACACTTGACCCTAAAAGAGCTATTGACATCTCCGAAAAAATATTAAAAAACGATCTTAAAATTAGTTGGTGGGCTTTCTCACGGGCAGATGAAGTAGTTTATAATGAAGAAATGCTTGAAGCTTTGTCAAGAGCAGGTTGTAAAATGCTGTTCATTGGTTTTGAGAATATAAATGATGAAATTTTAGAAGAATTCAATAAGAAGTTAAGCGCTTCAATAGCCTCTTCTGTCGTAGAAAAACTAAAAAAATTCAACATTGATACTTTTGCCAGTTTTATAATGGGTGGTCTTAAAGATACCAAAGATAATGTTGTAAAGAACATGAAATTTGCAAAGAAACTTGGTGCAGAAATTGTTCAGTTTTCAATTTTAACGCCGTATCCAGGCACAAGGCTTTTTACAAAATTGAAAGATAAACTTTTTAAGAAAAGCTATGAATACTATGATGGAACTCATCTTGTATTCCAACATCCCAATTTTAATTCATCACAGCTTAGAAGGCTTTTTATGAGAGCTTATTATTATATTTACACTGAGCCGAAAAAGCTTTTTAAGAGAGGGTTGCCGTTTTTCTGGAGAATGGTTACTTCCACAACAAAAAACAAAATTCGATACCCGTTAGAGGTCTATCCTGATATTAAACAATCATAAATTAGCAAATAACCGATGCCATTAAAAAGGGGTGATTTTATGGCATTAATTATTAAAAGTGATTTTGGCGAAGGCGAGCCTATTCCCACTAAATTTACATGTGAAGGTGAAAATGTAAGCCCATTATTAAAAATCGAAGGAATCGATG
The DNA here is from genome assembly GCA_041694295.1 of Petrotogales bacterium. Taxonomy (GTDB): domain Bacteria; phylum Thermotogota; class Thermotogae; order Petrotogales; family Kosmotogaceae; genus JASMTM01. The sequence goes on along the minus strand of JASMTM010000267.1, from coordinate 1,464 downwards.
AAAAAGTATCTTCTCTAGCAATAATTGTTGATGACCCGGATGCACCAATGAAAACATTTGTACACTGGGTAGCATGGAACATAGAGCCAACAAACACTATACCAGAGGGCATTCCAACATCAAAAGAGGTTACACATCCTATTAAAATTCTGCAGGGAAAGAACGATGGTAAACGTTTTGGCTATATGGGGCCCTGTCCGCCAAAAGGTCACGGAATTCATCACTATCATTTCAAGGTATATGCTCTTGACACTAAATTGGATTTAAAACCAGGCTCAAGTAAAAGGAAGTTACTCAAAGCAATAAAAGACCATATCATTGACCAAGCAGAATTAGTGGGCACATATGAACGGAAATAATTAATAACGCTATTAATAAACTCGCATCTTTTAATTGATGCGGGTTTATTTTATAGACAAAGCTTCGAACAAATATGAATTATCTTTTGATCTTTTTACTTGAATAGTTTATGGCATCCACCAGACAGACATTCTGACATTTGAAGCATGCTAGGCATTCATTCTTTTCAATGGTATATTTATCCCCGTAAGTTTCTTTTTGAGCTGCATAAGAAGGACAAACCCTTGAACAGTTGCCACAGGAAATGCATTTTGTCCTATCGATATTCAACTTAAATCTAGAAATTTTTGACGTTAGATTTAATATAGTACCGTAAGGGCAAAGGAATCTGTGCCAAAAATTTTCTTCAAAGAATAATGTAAGCAGCACAGCAGCTCCCAAAATAAATAAGATAAAGTTTATCTTAACACCGGTTGCTCTCATAAAAAGCATTGATGAAACAACACCAACTAAAACCACCCAACGCAACCATCCGTTTCTAAAAGCATCAGGTGTTTTAAAGCTCTTGATTCTTAATTTTCTTTTAATCCATAATATTGGTCTTAAAACAGTTTTTATAGGGCATATCCAACCACAGTAAATTCTCCCGAAAAATAAGGAAAGGACTACAAATCCGCCAAAAAGTAACAACCAGATCTGTATCCTTCCCTGCACTAAAAAGAAAACAAACAGTATCATTGCTAAAATCTCAGTGATAATTCTGATTTTGTCTTTGTTTCTTTTTTTCATTTTTCCCCTCTTGAAAAAGACTATTTCCCCAATTCTAGATGTATTTCAGGAGTTATGCTGTAACATGTGTCACGTTTTTTTATTTCTTCTTATTTCGAGTACAGAAACTATAATTGCAACTATCCCTATAATAAACTTAAGCGATATCGACCAGCTGGGCTCTTCAAATTCTTCCATATAAGGGGTTATGATACCCATCAAAAGTGAAATAACTCCTACTACAAAAAGAACTACTTTAGACATAATATCCTCCCTTCTTAAGGTATATTAAATTTCTTTTATATAAGGTTTGATATCAATCACTGGGGTCCCGTTTATTAGATCAATTCCCTGAATATAAAGCACATTGTTTTTTATTTCAAGTAACTTGGTTAT
>JASMTM010000266.1:0-2881 GCA_041694295.1 Petrotogales bacterium | reverse complement strand
TTTTACATTTTTCACTCTTCATGCCATTAATTTTTAAATCATGACAATACTTCCCTTTTTTATCATCGTTTAGATAATTTCTTCTTTTATAAAGACTTGTATGAAAATTTTTGCGTCCTGAAAAATATCTTCAAATAATATGAATTATTCCTATTTTTAATGACACTCGACTTTATTTTAGTCATTCGTTCCCAGGGTGATATAATAAATTACCGAAAACAGTTTGGTAGATTTATCAGTCGAATCTTTATTGAATGAAGGGAGTAGTGAAATATGAAAAATCGCTTATTGAAAGTTCTAATTGCAGCGATAATATTAAGTTTTTCCACTATCCTGGCCGCTCAAAGTTTGAATTTTTTGATAGTTAGAGATTATGCGCCATTAAGTTATGAAGAGAACGGCGTATTAAAAGGATTGACAGTTGATATTGTAAAGAAAATCGCAGAAAAAACTGGTTGTGACATATCGATGTCTTCAGTGACATTTGAAGATGCGTATAAAAAGATTCAGGGTGAGGGAAATTATGCTATTCCAACGCTTGTTTTTACAGGTGAAAGGAAGTCTTTATTTCAGTGGGTAGGCCCCCTGGTAATTACCAACACATACTTATATAGTAGAAATGATTTAAATAAGAAAATTCTAAATCTTGAAGATGCAAAGAAAGTTGAAAAGATTGGAGTGGTAAAAGAATATTATTCACAGCAGCTTCTTGAAAGCCAGGGCTTCAATAATCTAGTAATATACAATAGTGAAGAATTTTTGTTGCGCGCTTTAATAAACGGAAAAGTAGATCTTGCTCCTTTTAACGAAGTTATATTAAGAGATTTGCTAAAAAACGGTAAAAATGATGCTAAGCTAACAAAAACAATTACAGTTGACCTTGATATGACATTTATAGGATTCTCATCTGATGTTTCCGAAGAAGTTGTTGAAAAGTGGCAAAACGCACTTGATAAAATGAAGGAGTCAGATGAGTTTGAAAAGATATACAATAAGTGGTTACCAGGAATACCGGTTCCTGGCAAATATACCTTTTTAACGGAAGAGTATCCCCCGGTTACCTATATGGGAAATGATGGGGAGATTACCGGTTTTGTTACTGATATTGTGAAAGAAACTATGAGAAGAAATGAAATGGAAGAAGATATCTTTCTTGTACCCTGGAGTATCGGTTTTAACCTTGCAAAGAGTTTACCCAACGTTATTCTTTTCAGTATTGATAGAACTCCACAGAGAGAAGATATGTTTAACTGGATTGGTCCAGTTGGAAAGAACACGGCATATTTTTATAGTTTAAAGAGCAAGGATATAAAAGTTAGTAGTGTCGATGAAGCAATGAAAGTAAACAGTATAGCAACAATTGAGGACTGGTGGACCGAGCAGTTGCTCAAAGTTCTTGGATTTGAAAACCTTAAAAGCTTTGAAAATCCTCTTGACGCTGTAGATGATCTGTTTTCTGGTGGGTCAGAACTATCAGTTTTTACAGATTTAACAGTTGAAAATTTGATTAAAGATGCTGGTTACAGTATGGATGAGTTACAAAGGCTTCTGGAAGTTCAGACGAATTATTTTTACATAGCAGCTTCAAAAGGTACTGATAAAGAATTAATACTTAAATTTCAGGAATCTCTTAATGAAATGAAACATGATGGAAGTTTTGAAAGAATTGTAAGAGAGTATGTCCCAAATATGCTTATAACACCTCTATTGATAGAAACAACATCTATTGATATTTCAAATCTTAGCTACAGTCAAAATATTCTGGAAAAAGGTGAACTTGCAAAGATAATACTTGAACAAAATGCGAGTACTGGTTATGTATGGGATATGAAAATAACAAATCCTAATGTTGTTTCTTTGGTATATACAAAGTCACATGAAACAACTCCAGTAATGAACAAAAAGATTACACCTGTTGGAGCACCAACAAAAGTTGAATGGGTCTTCAAAGCTGAAAATTCTGGTGAAACATCCATAATATTCACTTTAAGAAGACCCTGGGAAAGTGTTCATCCAATAAAAGTTGTGGCTATAAACGTTGAAGTAAAATAAACCATGCGCTTTTTAAGTTAAATTTGATAGTTCCATATGACTCATTTTACTAGATTTAATTTTCTGATTATCATAAACCAGAAATAATATGCACCTGTTGTTAATGAGCTCGAAATTATCATACTAAGAACAAAATTCTTAGTTTTGCTAATTATTACAGGAAGACTTACAAAAAAGACAAGAGATGGTATTACCATAAAAAAAATTTCTTTTGAAAGTTCCGAAATCAATGATAGGTCTCTTGTATCAATATATAACCAAATCATGGCTAAAAGTGAAGTGAGTGGCAAAGAAGCTATTATACCAGCTATCAAAGAATACCGTTTTGCAATTTCTGATATTAAAAATATAAGAAATGCAGTTATTAAAATTTTTACCACAGAGTAAAGTAATGTATTCATAAGTTCTCCTTTCTATAATTTATGTTTTACGTGTCCTTTTTGGTGTATCTGTATCCAGATAAATTTTTTAATGTTTGAAGATCTTTAAGAATGATTGTTTTTCCTTTTTGATCAATAAAACCACTTTGAATCATTTCCTGGAATGCCCTGGATAGAGAGGGTCTTGCAACTCCGAACAATCTTGAGATTTCTTCTTTTGTCATTTCCAGTTTAAAACTTTTCTTTCCCCTTGATTTTTCTAATAAGAATAAAGCAATTTTTTCTTTAATAGTTTTCATTGTTAATGAATACATTCTATTTGCCAGAAAACAAATCCGGTTTCCCATATCATGAAAAAGACTGGTTAAAAATTTATCGTTTTCCTGACATAACTTTAAAACTGATTTTTTTGGTATAGAAACAATAGTGCTATCTTCATTCGATATTAT
>JASMTM010000265.1:0-4729 GCA_041694295.1 Petrotogales bacterium | reverse complement strand
CGGAGAGGTTATTCAACCCGATGAGAATATTATTGCCATAGGTTCAGGAGGCTCCTATGCTCTCGCCGCTGCAAAAGCTATGATGAGACACAGCAAACTAAGTGCAAGAGAGATTGCTGAAGAATCAATGAGAATAGCAAGCGAGATTTGCATATATACAAATTCTAATTTCACAGTAGAAACACTGGAGGTGTAAAAATGCCAAAAAATTTGAATCAGCTTACTCCTAAAAAAATTGCTCAGGAGCTTGATCAATATATTGTAGGTCAGGATGAGGCTAAAAAGGCTGTAGCAGTTGCATTAAGAAATAGAATCAGAAGGCAGAGACTAAGCGAAGATATGCAAAAAGATGTTATTCCAAAGAATATTTTAATGATGGGGCCAACAGGTGTAGGAAAAACTGAAATTGCAAGAAGACTGGCTGAACTTTCAGATTCTCCATTCATTAAAGTTGAAGCAACACGTTTTACTGAAGTTGGTTATGTAGGAAAAAATGTTGAATCAATGATAAGAGAACTCACAGATGTGAGCGTTAATATGGTTAAACAGGAACGAATGAAAGAAGTAGAAGAAAAAGCAAAGGTTCTTGTTGAAGATCGAATACTTGATGCATTGATAAAAGGTCCTCAAAAAAGAAATCAACCGAAAAACATATTTGATTTATTCCAGGGAACTCCCCAACAAAAAATGAGTTCTGAAGAAGCCCAGAAATATAGAGAAAAAAGAGAACATTACAGAGAAAAATTGAGAGCTGGTGAACTGGAAGACTATGAAATTGAAGTTGAAGTTGAAGATAAATCCAAACCAATGGTAATGGTTCCAGGCATGGAAGACATGGGTATTGATATGTCAAATATTCTTGGAGATATGGTCCCAAAGAGAAAGAAGAAAAAAAGACTTAAGATTTCAGAAGCTAGAAAAATTCTATTACCCATTGAATCTGAAAAACTCCTGGATATGGATAAAGTTGTTTCAGAAGCAATTGATAGAGTTCAAAATAGAGGTATAGTATTTATTGATGAAATAGATAAGGTAACCGCAAAATCAGGTAGTGAGGGAGCCGGTGTATCAAGAGAAGGTGTTCAGAGAGATCTGTTGCCAATAATCGAGGGTACAACGGTAAACACAAAACATGGAACAGTTAGAACAGATTACATTCTTTTTGTTGCTTCTGGAGCCTTTCATACATCAAAACCATCGGATCTTATTCCTGAATTTCAAGGACGTTTCCCTATAAGAGTAGAGCTTGACGATCTGACAGAAGATGATTTCTATAGTATTTTAACAGAACCTAAAAATGCCATAACAAAGCAATATAAAGCTTTACTTGAAACGGAAGCTATCAGTATTGAATTTGTGGACGACGGGCTCAAAGAAATAGCAAAAACTGCACATAATCTAAACGAGCGAATAGAGAATATCGGAGCCAGAAGACTTTACACAGTTGTTGAACGTGTTCTGGAAGATATTTCTTATGAGGCTCCAGATATTGATGAAAGTAAAATACTGATTAATAGAGAATATGTTCTGTCCAAAATAAAAGACATAGCCGCAGATGAAGATCTGAGTTCATTCATTTTGTAAAGAGGTAAGAAAATGCACAGAAAAGAATATGCTTTACTTGCATTATCTGGCGATTTAACTGTTGAAGAAATCAGTAAATGTATTGAAGAAAAAGTAACCCTTAGCGACTTTATGAAAAGTAGACTACCTTTTATCCCTCAAGCAAAACAAAAAAAGGTATATGCCAGCATTAAAAAGGTTGAGCAATATCTGAAAGCTTATAATTATATAGTTATCACTGATGATAACTACCCGGAATTATTAAGAGAAGTTGATTCTCCTCCACCTGTTTTGTTTTATAAAGGTAATATAGATATTATAGATGGCTTTAAAAACCTTTCAATGGTGGGATCCAGAAAATCCTCAGCTTACGGATATAATATAGCCTTTTCCTTTGCATCACAACTCGTAAATTTCAATATTACTGTAATAAGCGGTTTGGCCGCTGGGATTGATGGAGCTTCTCATAAAGGTGCCTTAGAAGGGAACGGAAATACTGTAGCAGTTTTGGGATGTGGTATTGATAAAATATATCCGGCAAGCAACAGAGATCTTTTTAAAGCAATTTCTAATAAAGGATGTATATTGAGCGAATACCTCCCTGGAACACCCCCTCTCAAACACAATTTTCCAAGAAGAAATCGAATAATTGCAGGTTTATCTAAAGCAGTACTTGTTGTTGAAGCTACAAAGAAAAGTGGTTCATTAATAACGGCCCGTTTTGCTCTCGACAACGGGAGAGATGTATTTGCAGTTCCAGGAGATATAAGAAGGAAAAACTCCTCAGGAACAAACTGGCTAATTCAGAATGGAGCTAAATTGATTACCTCTGTTGAGGACATTCTTGAAGAATACGATGAATTGCATACAGTTTTAACAGAAGATAATTACAGCGAAAATGCGCTAAAGATAATCAACATTTTAGAAAACGGACCAGCTCACTTTGATGAAATTTTGATGGCAACGAAATTGAAGTACAATGAAATATTAAATGAACTTACAAAGCTTCAACTAGAAGGAAAAGTTTATGAAATTGCAGGAAGATGGAGTCTGATCTAATCAACATAATAACTTATCTTTGCGTAATGTTATAATTCTTTAAAGGAGGTTTCTCAAATGTCATACGTAAATACTAAGGAGATTCTAGAAAAGGCAAGCAAGAATTATTATGGAGTTCCTGCCCTGAATATTAACAACCTTGAATTTTTTCATGCCATTATCGAAGCCGGCATTGAAGAAAAGGCTCCTGTAATAATTGAAACTTCTGAAGGGGCATTGAAATACGCGGGAAATGATGATCAATATAGGGGAGCGAAGTTTTTCGTCGATCTTGTAAAATCTTACGCTGAAAGTCTTGATATCCCTGTTTCACTTCATCTTGATCATGGTAAACATTTTGATGTTATTGTCAAAGCTATCAAGGCTGGTTATTCTTCAGTAATGATCGATGCCTCTGAATATCCTTTTGAGGAGAATTTAAAGCAAACAGCCAAAATTGTAGAAATAGCTCATTCTGTTGGTGTTTCTGTTGAAGCAGAACTGGGGCGTTTGGTAGGTATTGAAGACAATGTAGAGGTAAATGAGAGCGAGGCAGCGCTTGTTGTACCTGAGGAGGCAAAGGAATTTGTTGAGCGTACCCAGGTTGATTTCCTTGCACCAGCAATAGGAACAAGCCATGGTGCATTTAAATTCAAAGGAGAAGCAAAGCTTGATTTTGATAGACTCAAAAAGGTTAAGTCTTTGACTAACATGCCACTTGTTCTTCACGGAGCTTCAAGTGTACCAGAAGAAGTTGTTAAACTGGCTGAGGAGTATGGAGCTGACTTCAAAGGGGCAAAAGGGGTACCCTCTAATATACTTGAAACAACAGTTAAATTTGGAATCAACAAAGTCAATACCGATACAGATCTAAGAATGGCATTTATTGCAGGTTTAAGAGAATTCTTAAAACATAATACTACAGAATTTGACCCTAGAAAATATTTCAAATCACCAAAAACTTATGTAAAAAAAGTTGTTCAGGAACGTATGAGGTTGTTGGGTTGTTCTGGAAAAGCTTGAATAAATTGGAGGTGCCTTTGTGAAAATTCTTGTCATAAACTGTGGATCATCTTCCATCAAATATCAGCTGATAGAAATGGGTGACGAGAAAGTAATTTCTAAAGGTTTACTCGAAAGAATTGGTATTGATGGATCTCGTTTAAAACACAAGAAAAACAATGAAGAATTTGTAGTCAACAAAGATGTTAAAAATCATAAAGAAGGACTCGAAATGATAGTTGAAACCCTGACAGATGAAGAATCAGGGGTTATCAAGAATTTGTCAGAGATAGATGCTGTTGGACATAGAGTCGTTCATGGAGGAGAACGATTTGCCTCTTCTGTAAAAATAACCGACGAGGTAATAGAAGAAATTCAAGCAAACGCCTTTCTTGCACCTTTACACAATCCTCCAAACATTCAGGGTATTAAAGCCGCAATGGAATTATTGCCTGATGTAATACAGGTTGGTGTTTTTGACACAGCTTTTCATCAAACAATGCCTTCGCAGTCATTTATTTATGCACTTCCTTACGAGTATTATGAAAAATTTAAAATCAGAAGATATGGGTTTCATGGAACAAGTCACAGATATGTAGCAAAGCGGATGTCAGAATTACTTGGCATGGATATCAAAAAATCAAAGTTCATCACAGTTCATGTTGGTAATGGAGCTTCCATAGCTGCCGTGAAAAACGGCAAATCAGTTGATACATCAATGGGGTTAACTCCATTAGAGGGACTTGTTATGGGCACAAGGTCGGGAGATATTGATCCAGCAATAGTTACATTCCTTCAGGAGCAACTTGATCTCTCTCCTGAAGAAGTAAATACCGTTCTAAACAAAAAAAGTGGGATGCTGGGACTCACCAAAGGAAAGTTCAGCGATATGAGAGAAATTGAAGAGAGAGCCATGGAAAATGAAGAAATTTGTAAACTCGCTCATGATATATATGAATATCGAATTGCCAAATATATTGGAGCATATGCAGCAGCAATGAATGGTGTTGACGCAATAGCATTTACTGCAGGGGTTGGAGAAAACAGCCCATATTTGCGCTCAAATGTTGTAAATAAATACCTGGGATATCTTGTCGTAAAACTTGATGAAGAAGCAAACAACTGT
>JASMTM010000264.1:0-13246 GCA_041694295.1 Petrotogales bacterium | reverse complement strand
AACCGAAAAAACTAAATCCGGCATCTCAATACCTCCTCTATTTAAACAATATACTAACTGACAGATTCTTCCTGATTCTCATCATCGCCTCTCCAATTAGTGGAGCAATGCTGACAACTTCAAATTTCTCAGGCAAATCACTTTGTGGTACCGTATCTGTTATAAATATCTTTTCGATAGGTGATTTTGATAGCAAATGTTTAGCATCTCCAGACAGTATCGCATGTGTTACACACACGAAAATCTTCTTTGCTTTCTTCTTCTGCAACATCTTTGCGGCTTCTACCAAAGAACGACCGGTATCAATTATATCATCAATGATTACTACTGTCTTGTCTTTAACGTCACCGATTAAATTTACCATTTCAGCCTCATCATCAGTGGGTCTTCTCTTGTCTAGTATTGCCAGTGAAACGCCAAGCTTACCAGCAAATTTACTCGCTCTTTTAACTCCTCCTATATCCGGAGATACTACAACAAGGTCATCAATATTTATTCCACCTAGCTCTCTCAAATGTTTGGAAAATACCGGAAAACTCCAAAGATTGTCCATAGGAATGTCAAAAAAACCCTGAATTTGACCCGCATGAATATCAACTGTAAGAACCCTGCTTGCACCAGCCACAGTAATCAAGTTAGCCACTAATTTAGCAGAAATGGGATCTCTTCCCCTAGCTTTCCTATCCTGTCTGGCATAACCATAATAAGGCATGATAACAGCAATAGAATTCGCAGAAGCTCTTCTGAACGCATCTATCATCACAAGCAATTCCATTGTTCTTTCATTAACAGGCGGACATGTTGGTTGAATAATGAATACGTCATGACCTCTAACTGTTTCATCTATTTTGATATTTGTTTCTCCGTCCGCGAATTTCTCCACTCTGCAGCTTCCAAGATTCATCCCAAGATACTTAGCAATTTTTCTAGATAACTCAACATTCGATGAACCAGCGAAAACTTTCATTTCATTGGTTCTCAAAGGCATTATTTCTCACCTTCTTCCGATTTATCTTTGCGGTAACGTCCCTTCTTAACTACCTGGCGTCCTCTTCCAAGTGCCAGCGAATACTCCTCTACATTTTCAGTAATGGTTGAACCTGCACCCACTACTGAATTTCTACCTATAACTACTGGCGCAACAATTGAACTATTGCTACCAATGAATGAGTTATCTTTAATTACAGTCTTGTGCTTGTTTACTCCATCATAATTACAGGTTATTGTTCCTGCTCCAATATTAACATCTTTCCCAATTTCGGAGTCACCAAGATATGTTAAGTGTTGTGCTTTGCTGCCTTCTCCAAGTTTTGATTTCTTTATCTCAACATAGTTTCCAACCTTCACATTCTTTTGTAAATATGCTCCCGGTCTAAGCCTTGAATAAGGTCCAACTTTACTCCCTTTTTCAATTGTCGCACTATCGACTTCCGATCGAATAATCTCGACTTCGTTATCTATAATACTTTCATTAATTCGCGTCATAGGTCCTATTATACATCCAGTTCCAATTTCCGTGCATCCTGAAATAAATGTCATTGGCTGAATTATTGAATCCTTGCCAATTTTTACATCAGGACCTATATATGTATTTTCAGGATCAATTATTGTAACACCATTATACATATGCTTTTCATTGATTCTCTTCTGCGCTATCTTCTGTACTTCAGCCAGTTGCACTCTGTTATTAATACCAGAAACCTCTGAATTGTCTCCTATAATCAATGCTGATGCGTTACCTGAAAAATTGAACACATCAGGCAGGTAATATTCACCCTGTTCATTGTTATTATCAACCTGTTTAATCGCTTCAGATATAAATTCATACCTGAAACCATATATACCGGCATTAACTTCATTTATTCTTTTTGTTTTGCTATCTGCGTCAGCATCTTCAATTATTTTTAATCCCTTTCCATATTTTAGTATTCTTCCGTACCCAGATGGTTCATCCAATTTCATGGTAAGTACAACAGCATCATGACTGCTAAACTCCAGCAACTTTTTCAACTCCATTATTGTCTCGTGTCTTATTAATGGAACATCACCGTTTAAAACAAGAATGTCCTCGTTTTTATGTATTTCTTCCAGTGCAACAAAAACAGCATGCCCGGTACCAAGTTGATCTTTCTGCTCTATACTATTAACGCCTTCAGGCAATATTTTTTGCACCAGTTCTGATTTGTAACCCGTTACAACATATATATTGCTATAATCTATTCCAGCATTTCTCAATGATTTCAAAACCCATAAAACCATGGGAACCCCTAAAATATCGTGTATAACCTTGGGTTTTTCAGATTTCATTCTTTTGCCCAAACCAGCAGCAAGAACAATCGCAATCATTTTAACTCACCCCCCACTTCACTGCAACTCTTTAAGTGCTTTCTTCACAATTGCCTGGGTTCCACTGACTCCCTCTTTTGTCACTTTCCTTACCGCCTTTTCAGCACTGTATCTGTCGAATCCAAGCGAAGTCAGAGCATCCACGGCATCATTATCAGTACCAACTGCAACAGTAAAACCTGAAACATCTTCAATGGAATCACTAAGTTCGGCTATGAGTCTTTCTGCGGTTTTTTTACCGAGTCCTGGCAAATTTGAAAGCCCCATCACGTTTCTCGTTGCAATGTAGTTTCTAATTTCAGTATAATGGGCACCACCCAGTATTTTGAGTGCCATTTTTGGCCCTATTTTGTTAACTCCTATCAATATTTTAAAAAGTTCCATTTCATCTCGCTCATAAAAGGCAAACATTTCTGGTGCTTTATCCTGAGGAAAAGATAGAAATGTTGACAGTTTTACTTCCTGCCCAACAGAGATTTTTTGCAACGTCCAGGGGGTACAGAATGCGCTAATAAAAAAGCTCCCCGCTTTTATTAAAAGAGTATTATCAGTTTTTTCAGCAATTTTTCCTTCTATAGCCTCAATCATAATTATCCGTTCCTCCACTAATATAATATCTCAAGGCACTAACCAAATAAAGAGACCCTGTGCATATTATTACATCATCTTTATTTGAACTCTCAATAAGATAATCAAGTGCAGATTTATAATCATCTATATAAGCAACGTCTTTTTTAACACTTTTCCATTCTTTAAATATTTTTTCAGGGGAAACGTTCCTATGGCTAGGTACTCTGGTGACAACAACATTTTCAACAGCTGGTGAAATATAACGTGCAGTGGTTTTGTGATCTTTGTCATCAAGTCCGCCATATAAAAGGAAAATGTTTTTGCTTCCAAAATACCTTTCGAGATTGCTTCTAAAACGAATTGCCCCATCTGGATTATGCGCACCATCAAGTACAATCATTCTATCTGAATAATTAAAAACTTCAAAACGGCCAGGCCATTTAACCACTTTTAATGCTCTTCTCATTTTTTCTTCATTCACCAAAAAACCAAGTTCCTTTGCACTCAATTCAAAAGCTTTCAAAGCTATTGCTGCATTTTTGAACTGATGTTCACCATTCAATGCCAGATTTAGTTTATTATAATCTTTATCACCATGATAAGTGAATTCATTCTTGTTCAATTTCATTTTTGTGTTACTGATACTGAAATCTTTCCAAAATGTCCAAAATGAAGATTCCGTTTCAGCACATTTTTCTTCAATTATCTTCCTTATACATGGTCTGGTAACACCATTAACAAGAGGTCTTCTGTATTTAATTATCTGCGATTTTTCTGTGGCGATTTTCTCTTCTGAAGAACCCAGTATTCTGGTATGGTCAAGGCTAACACCTGTTATTACCGAAATTAAAGGCGTTTCAACAATATTACTCGCATCAAATCTACCTCCAAGTCCAGCTTCAATGATTGAAATATCAACCTTCTGAGATTTGAAGATGCTGAATCCCATAGCAGTAACCACTTCAAAATAACTCGGAGCATATTCAGCCCCCCTGGAGTCCATTTCTCTAAGTACCGGAATTATTTGCTCAAGAGTATCTACAACCAATTCTTTCGATACAAATTTATTGTTTATCTGTATTCTTTCTCTGAAATCAACTATGTGAGGTGAAATATTCAATCCAGTGTTAAAACCATGTTCTGTGAACAAGTGACTTAACATGGCAGCAACGCTTCCTTTTCCATTAGTACCAGTAATATGTATTATTGGATAGTTGTTCTGCGGGTTACCAAGGCGATTAAGAAGTTCTATTATACGATCAAGCCCGTACTTAATTTTTCCGTACGGGCGCGAATTATATAAATAATCTAATGCTTCATCATAATTCATTTTAGATCTTCAATTAATCTTTCCAATTTTTTCCTGGAAGTTGTCGCGTCCTGCAGTTTTTCCTTTGTTTCTTCAATAATCTCTTCAGGAGCGTTTTTCAGAAACTGCTCATTGGAAAGTTTTTTTCTGAAACGTTCTACTTCTTTTACTCTCTTACTGTACTTTTTTTCCAACCTTTTTATCTCTTTCTGAACGTCTATCTCAACAAGTTTTACATAAATAGTATATTTCTCATCGGCATATGCTGTTACACTATTTGACAGCTTATTCTCCTGAAATTCCATAACTTCAGAATTTGCTAGTGTTTCTATTAGAAATTTTGTCTCATTATCAGGATTTGATCCAGTGAAATAGGCCTGTACCTTGCTTGTTGGAGGTATATTCAAATCAGCTTTCACGTTCCTTATTCCTCTTACCATTTCCATTAATAGCGAATACTTTGCTTCAGCATCTTCATCCAAAAGTTCCTTTTTCAGCTCAGGCCAGCTACTTGCAATAATCTCACCATCTTCCACACCGAGTTTTTGCCAGAGTTCTTCTGTAATAAAAGGCATAAAAGGGTGAAGCAATCTAAACGAGCTATCAAGTACTGAAACAAGTACATGCTGTACAGTCGTTCTTTCATCGCTGTTCAATCTTGGTTTTACGCTTTCTATATACCAGTCACAAAATTCACTCCAAAAGAAGTTGTATATTGATTTGGCAGCTATATTAAAATCATAACTATCAATAGCGTCAGAAACAATGGTTCGAGTTTTTTGAAGTCTAGATAATATCCATTTATCTTCAAGCTTCAAATCTTCTTTTGAAAGTTTAGTTTCCTCGTAATCCTCGATATTCATAAGGACAAACCTTGTCGCATTCCAAATCTTGTTGGCAAATTTATGATAGGCCTCAACAAAACGTGTATCAAGTTTGATATCTTTACCTTGAGCTGCAAGTATTGCAAGGGTGAATCTCATAGGATCTGCACCATATTCTTCAATAACTTCAAGTGGGTCTATCCCGTTACCAAGAGATTTTGACATTTTCCGTCCTTTTCGATCCCTTATCAACTGATGAATATATACATCAGAAAATGGTTTATCCTCTTTGAAATGGTAGCCAGCCATTATCATCCTTGCCACCCAGAAAAATATAATATCAAATGCGGTCACAAGCACAGACGTTGGGTAATACTCTTCAAGATCAGCAGTCTCATCAGGCCAACCAAGGGTAGTAAATGGCCATAATTGGGAGCTAAACCATGTATCAAGAACATCTTCATCCTGTTTCAAATTCTTAGACTGGCAATCGGGACATTTTTCTGGCGGTTCCTCTTCGACTATGATTTTTCCACAATCTTGACAATACCATACAGGAATTCTATGTCCCCACCATAATTGCCTCGAAATACACCAGTCTCTTATTTCATCCAACCAGTGAATGTATACTTTTTTCCAGCGTTCGGGATGAAAAACCACCTCGCCACTCTGTACTGCAAGTTTGGCTCTCTTTGCGAGAGGTTCCATCTTCACATACCACTGATCAGAAAGTGAAGGTTCAACAACTGTGCCACATCTGTAACATTTTCCAACAGAGTGTTGCATGGTTTCAATTTTTTCAAGATAACCTTTTTCTTTTAAATCATTTACTATATCCTCTCTTGCCTCATAGCGATCCAGTCCCGCATATTTTCCGCCATTTTCATTTATTTTTCCATTCTCATCTATAACCTCAATAAGTTCAAGATCATTTCGAAGTCCTATTTGAAAATCATTGGGATCGTGAGCAGGAGTAACCTTTAAACAACCGGTCCCAAACTCAGGATCAACATAGGGGTCTCCGATTATCTTTAATTTTCTATTCATTAGGGGTAATATTACTTCTTTTCCAATAATATGCTTGAAACGGTCATCTCCAGGGTGCACAGCCACAGCTGTATCGGCCAACATGGTTTCTGGTCTGGTTGTAGCTATGGTTATGTATTTGTCACTATCTATAAAATAATATTTAATGTAGTAGAATTTTCCTTCCCGTTCTTCGTGTTCCACTTCTTCGTCTGAAAGTACAGTACCACATCGGGGACACCAGTTAATGATATATTTTCCTCTATATATATAGCCTTCTTTATAAAGAGACACGAAAGCTTTTCGTACCGCTTTATTCAGGTTTTCATCAAGCGTGAAGTGTTCGCGTGACCAATCGCAGGAAGCTCCTATGGCTTTTATTTGCTCTACAATTCTCTTTCTATACTCGTCTGCCCAATCCCAAACTTTTTTCAGAAATTCCTCACGCCCAATGTCCTTTCTATGTATTCCTTCCTCAGCAAGTTTTCTCTCTACTGTATTTTGCGTGGCTATTCCCGCATGGTCCTCGCCAGGGATCCACAAGGTACTATATCCCTGCATTCTCTTATATCTGATTAATATATCCTGCAGTGTGATATTTAGCGCATGACCCATATGAAGTTGTGCAGTTATGTTAGGTGGAGGAATAACAATAGTATAAGGCTCTCCTTCATCAGAAGGTTTAAAATGGCCTTTTTCTTCCCAAATTTTATACCATTTTTTCTCTAAATTCTTAGAATCGTATCTTGTTCCAATCTTGTCCATATTTACCCTCCCCAAAGCTTTGAAAAATTATAACACGTGATCAATCCTATCGCTTAAAGGAATTATGAATTGTAGAGCAAATTATTTTGCAATAAAAAAGGGGCCTTAAGCCCCAATCGGAAAACTCTTTTTTAGTTACTATACTAACCTAGATCCTCTTCTGTTCCCTGTTCTGTTACTTTCGACTCCTTTGGCGCTTCGGCCTTTAAGCTTTCACTCTGTTCTTTCTTATCTGCAGCGACTTTGAAAGAAATACCTGTTCTCATTTCCTCCCCAATAGCAATCTCAACAAAACCAGGTACCATAGTTATTGAAGTGCCTCTTTCATCTAAGAATCTTGAGGCAATCGCAACAGCCTTTACAGCCTGATTTACTGCTCCAGCACCTATAGCCTGCAGTTCAACCTGGTTGCTTTTTGAAAGAACGCCTGCTATAGCACCAGCAACTTTGTTTGGATTTGATTTAGAACTAACCTTCAAAACTTCCATTTAGACTGCCTCCTTAAGCTGAAGTTAGGTTAAGAATATTTTACCATAATAAATGCTGGCTTTCCAAAAACATTACAATTTTCTTTTCATTGATAAAACTCGAACTCAAAGTTCCAGAACTTCAGATTTAACTTTTGCAATTGAATCAAGAATTTCTTGAGGTGTAATCAATGAACCATCAACTTTATTTAACTTTTCAAGTTTCGTTCTGCTTCTATTTAATCTGGACACTTCATACACAATCTGTCCTAAATTCATTTCGGCTACTATTACCGCACTAACTCTTTTCAACAATTGCCTTATTCTTGTTGTGGGAAGAGGCCATAGTGTTATTGGCTTAAAAAGACCCACATTAATTCTATCCTCTCGTGCCAGTTTCACTGCTTTCAAAGCGCTTCGTGCAACAGAACCATAAGCAATAACAAGTATTTCTACATCTTCTGTCATGTATTCATCATAAATACCTATTTGATCAGCATGAAGCTTTATTTTATTATCCAATCTTCTCAATAACCTATCAACATCTTTTGGAGTACCAACAGGGAAACCAGATTCATCATGAACGAGACCTGAAACATGGAACTTTGTTTTCCCCATTTTCATCAATGGTGCTGCCAGCATACTGTCATCTTCTTTAAAGGGATGAAATATTTCGTCTTCTTCTAATTCTGACTCAGAAACTCTAGGTATCAGTTTCAATTTTTCTTCATCAAGTATACTAATGCTCTCTCTCATATGTCCCAAAATCTCGTCCATTAGAAAAATAACAGGGGTTCTATAATGTTCTGCATAATTAAAAGCCGTGATTATATATTTGAAAACTTCTTCCACGGTTGAAGGATAAAGGGCAATTACTGGATGATCACCATGTGTTCCCCAGCGAGCTTGCATTATATCGCCCTGTGCAGTCTTGGTAGGCATACCCGTTGAGGGTCCACCTCTCTGTACATTCACAATAACTGTGGGTATCTCAGTCATTGAAGCGTAACCAATTGCTTCCTGCATTAAGCTGAACCCAGGTCCACTTGTTGCTGTCATAGCTTTTTCTCCAGCAAGTGAAGCACCTATTGCTGCAGCTATACTGGCAATTTCATCTTCCATTTGAATAAAAGTGCCACCCTTTTTAGGTAGCTCTCTGGACATGGTTTCCGCTATTTCTGTGGCAGGCGTAATTGGGTATCCAGAAAAAAATCTACACCCTGCCTTGATGGCACCAAGAGCACAGGCTTCATCTCCCTGTAAAAGTACAAGTTTAGACATTTTCTTTCACCTCAATTTCCTGTATATCAATGGCAAAATCAGGACATGATCTTTCACACATTAAGCAACCAATACACGTTTTGTGGTCGGTAACTTCAGGTTTCCCACTTTCATCCTCTATAATAGTTCCTGTAGGACAAATCCAGGAACAAATTCCGCATTTCTTGCAGTATCCTCTGTTAATGTAAACATGGAAGTTTCCCTTTTTAGGCATTAAAATCCTCCTCAGGTTATTATTGAGAGAAATACCCCTGCAGCTATAGCTGAACCTATTACACCGGCAACGTTAGGACCCATAGCATGCATAAGTATAAAATTTGAAGGATCTTCTTCACTGGCTACCCTTTGAGCAACTCTCGCTGAATCTGGTACTGCTGATACACCAGCTGCTCCTATTAATGGATTTATTTTATCCTTTGAGAAAAAATTCATAATTTTTGCAAAGATCACTCCTGAAGCTGTGGCAATAATAAATGCTCCCGCACCCAGACCAATGATCTTCAAACTTTCAACACTCAAAAATACTTTGCCATTTGCACTAGCTCCAACAGATAAACACAATAAAATTATAACAGGATCAGCGATATATTTCGATGCTGCTTCTGCAAGTCGTTTAGTCTTTCCATTTTCTTTCAAAAAATTTCCAAGCATTAACATCCCAATAAGAGGAAGTGCTCTGGGTACCATAAGACCAATAATTATTGTAGAAGCAACGGGGAACACTATTTTCTCTAGCTTTGAAACGTGTCTTTGCTGTAATCCCATTCTTATACGTCTTTCTTTCTTAGTGGTTAGTAGTTTCATAACAGGTGGTTGTAAAACAGGAATAAGAGCAATATAAGAATAAGCTGCAATTGCAATAATAGCAAGATAAGGCGAATTAAACTGCGTGGATAAATAAATTGAAGTAGGTCCATCTGCACCTCCAATTATAGCAATAGATGCAGCATCAGAAAACTCAAAACCCATGTTTCTTGCCACTATAAAGGTAACAAATATCCCAGTTTGGGCAGCTGCTCCCAAAAAAAGAGTTTTGGGTTTTGCCAACAAGAAAGAAAAATCTGTCAGTGCACCAATTTGTAGAAAAATCAATGGAGGATATATTCCAAGGTACAAACCCTGTTGTATAAACCATATTAGTCCCACATTTGGTTCAAAAAGACCTGTGACCTCAGGCGGTATGTTGGCGATTACCATCCCAAAAGCAATTGGAATCAATAATAGAGGTTCTGCATCCTTTACTATGGCTATATAAAACAATATCCCCGCAATAACAAACATTACAAGATTTTCCCAACTTAGTATTGCAAAACCAGTGGTATTAAGGAACCCAAAAAACATTTGAGACATCTCTTAACCCCCAAAAAAATAAAGCCGCGACCCTTCATTAGAGCCGCGGCTTAGTCTCTATTTATTTCTTTAGTTCTTTCACAGCTGATTGTGCCGCAGCCAATCTTGCCACTGGAACCCTGTAAGGAGAACAGCTCACGTAATTCAGTCCAGTCTTATGACAGAAGTCGATTGATGAAGGATCACCTCCATGTTCACCACATATACCGACTTTAAGATCTGACCTTGTTTTTCTTCCTTTATCAGTACCCATCTTTACAAGCTGACCAACACCAGTTTGGTCTAGCTGTTGGAAGGGATCTACTTCTAGTATATCTTTTGCCATGTATTCACCTATATATTTTCCGTAGTCGTCACGACTAAAACCAAATGTTAACTGGGTTAAATCGTTAGTTCCAAAACTAAAGAATTCCGCTTCTTCCGCTATTTCATCAGCAGTCAGACAGGCTCTTGGAATTTCAATCATAGTTCCTACCTTGTACTTAAGATCCACACCTTCTTCTTTGATTAGCTCATCTGCTGTTTTGACTACTA
Organism: Petrotogales bacterium; assembly: GCA_041694295.1. GTDB lineage: Bacteria > Thermotogota > Thermotogae > Petrotogales > Kosmotogaceae > JASMTM01. Next base: position 2,774 of record JASMTM010000264.1, on the reverse strand, counting down.
TATCTTTTACATACTTGAGTTCGTTGATATGTCCAACAAGAGGAATCATAATTTCAGGCGTAACTGTTTTCCCTTCGTCTTTCAAAACTTCAATGGCTGCTCCAATAATAGCTTTGGTTTGCATCTCAGCAATTTCAGGATAAGAAATAGTCAATCTACATCCTCTATGACCCATCATTGGGTTGAATTCATGTAACTCTTCTATGGTCTCTTTTAATTGCTCGTATGTAACTTCCATATCCCGGGCGAGCTTCCTAATTTCGTTCTCTTCTTTGGGTAAAAATTCATGCAGTGGAGGATCAAGAAATCTTATCGTCACCGGGTAGCCTTCCATCGCTTTAAATAATCCTACAAAATCTTCTTTCTGCATTGGTAGAAGCTTATCCAGCGCTTTTCTTCTTTGTTTTTCGGAATTTGAAAGAATCATCCGTCTAACCGCTGGAATTCTTTCTTCATCAAAGAACATGTGCTCTGTCCGACATAGTCCGATTCCTTCAGCGCCAAATCTTTTCGCTGTTTCTGCATCTTTTGGTGTATCTGCATTTGTCCTAACTCCAAGTTTACGAATTTCATCAGCCCATTCCAAAACTCTCGCAAGAGGTCCTTCAAGCCCCTGAGGCATTACAGCTTCAAGTTTACCTTCAAAGACTTCTCCTGTTGTACCATCAAGACTGAACCATGTGCCTTTTTCGTATTTTTGTCCATTTATCGAAACAAAGCCTTTTTTCTCATTCACTTCAGCAGCGTCACAACCGACTATACATGGTTTTCCCATTCCTCTAGCAACAACTGCTGCATGGGAGGTTTTCCCCCCTGTTGATGTAAGGATGCCCACTGAAGCTGCCATACCAGCAATATCCTCAGGTGATGTCTCGGGTCTGACAAGTATTACCTTTTTATTTTCTTCTTTTACCATTTTTTCTGCTTCCGCAGGATCAAAAACAATTATTCCTGAAGCAGCCCCCGGTGATGCAGCTATACCCTTAGCAAGCAGGTTGGCCTTTTCTCTTGTTTCTGCTTCAAAATAAGGATGTAAGAGCGTTTCAACATGATCTGTGGAAACATTCATTACAGCGTCTTTTTTTGAAATCAGACCATCATCAACCATATCAGAAGCTATTTTAACTGCTGCATAGGGAGTTCTTTTGCCATTTCTTGTTTGTAAAAGATACAATCTTCTATTCTCTATTGTGAATTCAACATCCTGCATATCTTTGTATCTTTCCTCAAGTTTCTCAAACACATCGACTAGTTGTTTGTAAATATCCGGCATGTTTTCTTCTAGATATTCGAGAGATTTTGGTGTTCTTATACCAGCAACAACATCTTCTCCCTGAGCATTTGGAAGATATTCACCGTAATAACTTCTTTCGCCGGTATTGGGATCTCTGGTAAATGCCACCCCAGTTCCACTTTCTTCTCCGGTGTTACCAAATACCATAGTCATTACATTTACTGCTGTTCCAAAAACCTCATCTTCGCTGATATCGTTTAGTTCCCTGTATTTAATTGCTCTTTTATTCATCCAGCTACCAAACACCGCATCAATTGCATCCCATAACTGCTCCCAGGGGTCCTGAGGAAACTTTTTACCTGCTTCTTTATATACACTCTTATATCTATTGATCAATTCCTGTAAATCTGAAGCTTCAAGCTCCGTATCCAGTTCTACACCTTTTTCTTTTTTCAAATTTCTGAGCTCTCTTTCGAACTTGGCATGTTCTATACCAAGTGCGATATCCCCAAACATCTGAATAAACCTACGGTAAGCATCATAAGCAAATCTAGGATTGTTCGTTGCTTTCGCCATCCCTTCAACACTGTCATCATTTAAACCAAGATTCAATATTGTATCCATCATGCCGGGCATTGAAACCTTTGCACCTGATCTAACCGAAACCAGTAATGGATTTTCAGTTGAACCAAGTTTTTTCCCAGTAGAATCCTCAAGTTTTCTAACTGACTTCTCAACTTCTTCTTTTAAACCACTCGGATACCGCTTTTCATGTTCGTTATAATATTTACACACTTCTGCAGAAATTGTAAAACCAGGAGGAACAGGAAGTCCTAATCTAACCATTTCTGCAAGATTAGCCCCTTTACCTCCAAGAATATCTTTCATTGAAGCATTTCCTTCAGCTTTCCCATCTCCAAAATAATATACATATTTAGCCATATCTAAACCTCCTTCAGAATAATCATATTCGAAAAAAATTATACCACAGCCTTATTGACCGCTAAATTAGCATTAAGTAAAGAGTTTAGCTTTTTTTAAAACTGATACTTCTCCTTTGCAAGTTTAATGGTCCTTATTTCGCATGTAAATGCCTTGAGCGCATCTTGTTGTTGAAAAGTTACCATTTAATCGTTAAAATCCAATTGTAAGGATAACAAAATAATAAGTGGAGGTGTTTTATGAAAGAGCATATTGAGAAACTATCTAAAGGAGTTGAATTCATCGATCTCAAGGTCGTTGATATAAGCGGAAGGATAAGACATATTTTACTTCCCGGAAACAGATTGAACGATGAGCTTTTTGAAGAAGGTATTGGATTTGACGCTTCCAATTATGGCTATGCAACTGTTGAAGATAGTGATATGATTGCTGTCCCGGATGAAGAAACCGCCTTCATTGACCCTTTCTACGAATCAAAAACACTGTCTTTTTTCTGCAATGTATACACAACATCAGATGGCAATCTATATGGACAATATCCAAGGAATGTACTAATAAACACGTTAAAAGAACTAAAATCAGTTGGCGCTAAAGGTGC
>JASMTM010000263.1:0-7713 GCA_041694295.1 Petrotogales bacterium | reverse complement strand
TGCGAAACGCGGGAGGTACTGAGGAAGTAGCGACGATAGACACTCCTCTTGAACCAGAAACAAAATATCAATGGTGGATAGTCGTTGAGGACCTTTCAGGCAAAAAAGCTGAAAGTGAAAAGAGAACATTTGTTACAGGTAATGCTGCTCCTGAAATTACGTTCCCATCGGAAAAACTTCTTACCATGAAACGATATGGCGCTTCAACACCTCTTGAATTTGAGTGGGAGATAAATGATCCAGAAGGGGAGGACGTTAGTGTTGAAGTTTACTTTAGCGATCAAAGACCACCAGCAGATGTGGAACCAGTGGTAACCGATACTAATCTTGAGAGCTATACATATACCGGCGAATTTGAGCCAAACAAATGGTATTATTTCTGGATTGTAGCTGAAGATGAAACTGGAGAAAAAGCTGAAATGGATACACATTTAAATATCATTGCAGCCACAAATGAAATAACATATAACCAACCTAAATCAGAAGAATACTACTCTGATAGAGTATTTGATTGGACCGTTCAAGAACCGGTAGAAGAGGAATCCTATATTTTCAGAGTCTATGATGAATATGGTGAATTAATTGAAGAATCTGAGGTTGAAAAAGAGAGCTCGTATATTATAGATAAGCGTTTAGCTGGCAATAGACATTATTATTGGCGCGTTATTATACAAGAAGATGAGGAACAACGTTTTGGAAAAGCCGTTAAGTTTTATATGACAGACGTGAAGACCAAACTCTTTGATCCCATTCCAGCAGATCAGTCAGAGAACATCGAATCGGATAATGTAGTTCTGGGTTGGTCATATGAAGATCCCGACAGCGAGGAGCTTTATTTTGACGTTTATCTTTCAGATAGAGCAGAACCTGTATTCAGCGGGCTGACAACACCTGTTGCAACACTGACGGATAAGATTGAACTTGAGACCAACATGAGCTACACATGGTATGTAGTTGCCAGAGATAATTATGGTAATGAGGCAACTTCGCCAAAATGGAAATTTACCACAATTAACAATCCGCCAACTGTTGAATTAATTGGGCCCAGTAACAATGCAACAGAAGTAGATGACGCAGGGATTACCATTAGCTGGGAAGGTCATGATGCTGATAACGATGCACTCTATTATGATTTGTTCATTGGTACTAATGAAGAGGAAATGGAACAAAAATTGACTTCTGTAACAGATACAGAATACGTTTTTAAGGATTACAAAGGAGCTACCACCTATTACTGGTATGTAAAAGTAACAGACGAAAAAGGTAGCGCTACCAGTGAGATCTGGTCATTTACAACAGGTAATAAACCACCAGAATCACCAGAATTGCTCTACCCAGAAGCTGGAAGAGAAAAAGTGAATGTTAAGCCTACGGTGAAGTGGAGCTGTAAAGATCCAGAAAACGATCCTTTGACGTTCTCAATATATCTTGGAGAAAAGCCTGATGACATGTCATATATTACGACTACACCGAAGGATGCATATGAATTTGAAGGGATCCTTGATGGAAACAAGACGTACTACTGGAAAGTAGTAGCAGAAGACCCACAGGGAAGATTAATGGAAAGCAAAACAGCTTCATTTAGTACCGTTGTAGTTACAGATAGAGTACCTTATGTTATCGACAATCAACTCAAGCTTGCTGTTTTTGTTGAAAATGAAAGTGAACCAATAACCGTTAACACCCCGCATAACAATCTAGATAATGATGTTGCACCAATTATTGCGGGAGATTTTGTATATGGATTCACAGAAAATGGAGAGTTGAACACCTACCATATCAAATTGACGGGTATCGAAGTAGAAGAAACAGTAAAATACAAAACCAATAGTTCTCCAATAACAATGTTGAAGAATTATGATGAACTATACATTCTTGATTCGTATAACCTTTGTGAAATTTACAAGATTGAATTAAACAATGGTTTGCCGGAAGAAATTGACAGAGTTTATCGTTCGTGGATTGTTCCGGTTGATATGACTATCACAAGAGATCTCAAAACCATAGCCGTTGCAGAGGTTCTTTCAGGCATTAAAGTGCTTGAGAGACAGGATGATGGTACATATGAAGAAGTAGTGTTTGATGACGAAGGAATCTTTGATGCAGGAATTGTTAGAACAGTGTCACTGAGAAATCGAATGTTGTATTATGGACAATCTGGATCTGGTGGTGGACTATATGCGGTTGATATGGATAGTCTTGACAAAAAGGCAATTGATGATTACTACATGAGTTCTGAGACTGTCGTTAAAGGTAATGTACTTTATGCACTAACGGATTCAGGACTTTCTGCTATTGACATCAGTGTTCCTTCAGAACCTGCTGTTGTTAAAGAAGTAGATATTTCAGGTAAGGTACTTCAGGTAGTCGTTGGTGAAAACTACATAGTTTTTGTTAAAGAATCAGAAGTACAATACATAGACATAAGTAATCCATTAAGTCCAAAGGACTAAGAATTTGTTTTATTTGAAAAGGCGGGTTAATACCCGCCTTTTTTTACCATTTGTAATTCCATAAATCCCTGCGACTGGTTGAAATTGCATTGACATGTTTTTTTAATTCGTTGATTTCTTCTGTTTTATCCACGAGCCCTGCGGCAACTATCTTTATGTCTGGAATAAAATAACGCAATTTCGGGGCAACCTTTTTGGAGATTATTCCGGGTAGTATTTCAACTATATCGATTTTATTACTCTCAATTTGTTCTATACCCCTATCCACAGCTCTTGAATCAAGAGCAAAAAAACGAAGTATAGATGTTAATCCCAAAGAATTAGCAATATTACGTACCTTAAGCTTTGCTGTAATAATACCATCTACACCAATACCTTTCAGAAAATGAATACCGGCTTTATCTGATCTTAAGCCTGATATAAAATCGATGTCAACAAGTACTCTTTTATTGTGATTATGGAAGTGTTTGAGTCTTTCCGGAAGCTCGGTGATACTACCATTTAAGAAAAACACTGTTTCTGTTTCAACCTCTTCAGGTTTCACGCTACTTTCCCACAATGCTGCGATTATTCCCTTTAGCACTTTTACCACTCCTTGCCATGTTTATGAAATTAGTGTTATGGTATAATAATAACAGAGTTCGTGGTAGAGATGATGAGAAAACCACGCCCTTTAAGGGCGTGGTTTTTTTATAGGAGGTACATTATGAAAGTAGCAGTTATAGGCGGGGGAATTGTTGGTTCTCTGTTAGCTTATGAACTATCCAAATACGATCTAGAGCTTTTCCTTATAGAAAAAAATAATGATTTTGGTCAGGGCGTTACCAAGGCTAACTCAGCAATTATTCATGGAGGATATGATGATCCACCGGGGTCATTGAGAGCAGAATTGTGTGCTGATGGCAATAAAAAGTATGATTTATTGTCAAAAGAGTTGTGTCTACCCATAAAAAGAATAGGATCGCTCGTTGTCTCTGATGGCTCAATCGAAAGTGAAAAAAAGCTTGAAGAATTATACAGAAGAGGAATTAAGAATGGTGTTGAAGGTTTATCAATTATAAATAGAGATAAGCTGCAATCAATTGAACCCAATTTAAATGAAAAATATTCAAAAGCATTATACTGTAAAAGTGCTGCTATAACGGAACCCTGGATGATTGCGGTTTTGGCTGCTAAAGGAGCTGAGAAAAACGGAGCAAGGTTAATTACCGGAGATGAAGTGGTTGATTCAATTTCAAAGGGCAGAAATATCAAAAGAGTTGAACTTTCATCGGGTGAAGAGATTGAAGTTGATCTTGTCTTAAACGCAGCAGGAGTGTATTTTAACAAAGTTGCAAGAATTTTTGGTGTGCAGACTCCGGAGGTAATACTTGTTAAAGGACAATATTTGCTTCTTGATCATCTTGCTTCCGAATTGGTTAACAAAATTATTTTTCCTCTGCCCAGTAAAAAAGGTAAGGGAAAACTCATTGTTCCAACAATTGATGGAGGAATATTGCTTGGGCCAACTTCTGAAGCAATCGATGGTTTCAAACCTGAGGAGACAAGTACAACTTCTAAAGGGATAAAAGAGGTTGTGAATGCCGGCGAAGAGTTCATCCAAGGAATAGCCAGATCAAGATGGTTTATCAAAACGTTTGCTGGACTCAGACCCGAAACCCCGAGCAAAGATTTTTACATAAAGTTGGCTTCTGAAAAAACAAATTTTATAACCGTTGGTGGGATGAGATCCCCTGGTTTAACTGCGGCACCTGCTGTAGCGGATTATGTAATAGAGTACCTTATTCAAGAAAAAATGGGAATATCTCTTGTTAAAAATGACCGAGTTAAGTCTATATCTCCTGGCTTTAGGATAAAGGAGCTTTCTTTTGAAAAGGCTTCAAAAAAAATAGAAGAAAACAGTTCATATGGAAGAATAATATGTCAGTGTAATCAGGTATCAGAAAAGGAAATTCGTGATGCTGTTAGAGATGGTGCAAGAACTCTTGATGATGTAAAATTTAGGACTAGAGCAACATTCGGAAGATGTCAGGGAGGTTTTTGTACCTGGAAAATAATGAAAATCATATCAGAAGAGCTTAACATTCCACTTGAAAAAGTAAGGAAAAATGATGAGGAAAGTGAATTGCTGGATGGGAAGGTGAGGAAATGAAAAACCGTGAAACCGACATCCTCGTAATTGGTGGTGGAGCCGCAGGTATGGCAGCATCATTAAGTGCCTCAAAACAACACAAGCACGTGACATTATTGGAAAGAGAAAATGATACTGGGGGAGTTTTGAATCAGTGCATTCATCATGGTTTTGGGGTGCAATTTTATCAAGAAGAACTCACTGGTCCCGAGTTTTCAACGCGTCTTCATGGGGAAATGAGTGAACAAAATGTAGAAGTAATTTGTGAATCATATGTGAGAAATCTTGATGTGCACGAGAAGATTGCAGAGATATTCTCTCCTCAGGGTGCTTATACTATAAAAGCCAAATCGGTAGTTTTGGCAACTGGAGCCAGAGAAAGGCCTTTCGGGGCTCTATTGATACCAGGAGACAGACCTTCAGGAATTTTTCCAGCGGGGCTAGCACAACGTTTTGTGAATCTTGAGAATCATTTACCTGGGAAAAAAGCAATTATTTTAGGCTCTGGTGATATCGGATTAATAATGGCAAGAAGACTTCATCTGGAAGGTATGGACGTTATTGGAGTTGTAGAACGCCTTCCTTATGCAGGAGGATTAACAAGAAATGTTGTTCAATGTCTGGAGGATTTCGAAATTCCCCTTTATTTGTCTCATACAATAAGTGAAGTGAGAGGTTCTCAACGTTTAGAAGCTGTGAAAATGGTTAAGGTAGATGATTCACTTAACCCAATTGATGGAACTGAAAAATGGATTGAAGTGGACACACTCATTTTATCTGCTGGACTTATACCTCATGTGGAAGATTTTGCTGATGAAGAAGCATTGGATCCTGTGAATAAGGGGTTTATTGTGTCAAATACTGGTGAAACGGTTTATCCCGGTATATTTGCAGCAGGAAATAATGTGGCGATTTATGATCTTGTTGATTATGTAGCGGCTGAAGGATGGATAGCGGGGAAAAATGCTGCTCTATATTCTGAAGGTAATTTAAACGAAACGAGGCATATTGATATAAGAAGAGGGAAAAACGTCAATGTTCTTGTTCCCAATAAGCTTACAACAGAAGAACATTTAAGGATTTATTTGAGATTAAAAGAACCAATAGATGAGGGAAAGATAATTATCAATGAACTGGGTATAAAAAAGGAATTTAAGTATGGTGTTCCCAGTGAAATGCTTCAGTTGACCGTTAACAAAAGGAAGCTGAGTAAATTATTACATGATAAAGATAATATAACTGTGGAAGTGATTTCATGAAAGGTCGTATAACATGTACAGTTTGTCCCGTCGGATGTAAAATTTTTATAAGCGATGAAAGTGGAGAAATTGTTATTGAAGGAAATCGCTGTGAAAGAGGATACGAATATGCAATGAATGAAATCGTGCGCCCTAAAAGAACACTGCCAACAAGTGTTAAGGTCATCGGTGGCAACCTACCCCTTGTTTCAGTGAAAAGCTCGAAACCCGTAGATCGAAAAAGAATTATTGATATCATGAAGAAAATTAAGAGTATCACAGTTAAAGCTCCGGTCAGAATAGGTGATGTAATTGCTGAAGATATTGACGGTGAAGGAACATCACTTATAGCAACTAGAAACGTCAATGAAGTGAGTGAAAAATAATATATCCCCCTTGAAAGTTGGGAAAAACCAATGTAAAATATGATTGCTTTCCAGCGTGGCTCAATGGCAGAGCATCCGGCTGTTAACCGGGCGGTTGGGGGTTCGAGTCCCTCCGCTGGAGCCAAGAAAGCCCCTAATGGGGCTTTCTTCTTTTTGTGGCAAATTTTGAGTTATAATTTAGTTATGAATATCATACCAATATTTTTACCATATGCAGGTTGCAAAACAAGATGTGTATTCTGCAATGAAATTGAAGCTACTGGTCAGGAAAAACTTTACAACAGCGAAGAAATAAAAGAAGTAGTCCTTAAATACAGAAGGTATTTTAATGATAAAAAGGATGTAACACTCGCCTTCTATGGAGGTTCTTTCTTGAACCTACCGGAAGAGTCATTAATTAAATACTGCAGGACAGTTAAATATCTTGTAAGGGAAGATCTCATTAGTAGCGTAAGATTTTCAACTACTCCGGATAGTATTTCAAGGGAAAAAATTGGATTGATAAAAGAGATACCGGTATCACTGATCGAACTGGGGGTTCAGTCTTTATATGAAGATGTGCTGGAAAAATCAAATAGACCTCACAATGTGAAAGATGTTTATGAAGCAGTTAAAATACTCAGAGAAAACCAAATAGACTATGGTATACATTTAATGACAGGACTGCCCGGAGACACAAAAGAAAAATCAACAGACTCAGCCATGAAAATCGCTGAATTGAGACCAAAATCTTGTAGAATACACCCCACTCTTGTACTCAAGAATACTGTTTTAGAGAATTTGTACGAAGACGGTAGTTACACCCCACAGACTATGGAAGAAGCGATTGAAACAGTAATGTATATGTATGTAATCCTTGTTTCTCATGGTGTTAAAGTAAATCGTATGGGTCTATGTCTTTACGGCAATCAAATTAAGAATGTCGTAGCAGGACCATTTCATGAATCTTTTGGAGAACTGGTCAAGTCAAGACTTTCTATTGAGATAGTCCGATCACTTGTAGATAGGTTGGATTCAAGAGAATTGGTTCTAAACGTTGATGAGAAAGAAAAGCAATTCTTTATTGGCTACAAAAGATGGGTGAAAAAGTGGTTAAATAATGAAGGAATTACAATAGACTATTCTTTAAACGGCTACAGTATTGATATAATGGAAACATTTAAAACACTTTTCGATGATATAAAGCGGGGAAAACGTTTTAGTTTTCCGGGGGTGAATTATGAAGCTTGATTCAGTTTTCATAAGAGGGTTTAAAAGTTTTGCATATCCAACGAAAATTGATGTAAGTACTGGTATTACTGCAGTAGTTGGTCCAAACGGTAGTGGCAAATCTAATGTAGTTGATTCAATACGATGGTTATTTGGTGAACAGTCAATGAAAACCCTTCGTGCAGATAGCAGAGAAGATGTTCTTTTTGTTGGTTCGGATAATCATCCCCCTTCAAATACAGCAGAGGTTAAACTTGTTTTTCAAAATGAGAATGGGAAATTTTCGGTTTCGAGAG
>JASMTM010000262.1:0-3269 GCA_041694295.1 Petrotogales bacterium | reverse complement strand
ATGTAATTTCATTAAATCGATACTCTTTGCCAATTCTTTTTACTTTATTTTTTTGTCTTATGAATATTTTGGTTTTGTTAAATTCTGTGGCAAAAAAGTGTTCATTCAGAATATACTGATCCTTCCATATTATGTTCATTGGGTCCATTCCCATAAGTGGGAAATTTCCTTTGAGAATTATTTTGTAACCATCTGAGCTTTCAAATTCACTGAACTTTTCATCTATAAACTTTTTGTAGTGTTCTAAAATGTTTCTCGAACGTTCTATAACATCATGAGGTATCTCTTCAGAATGGGACTTACTTGTCGCTATATCTGCTAATTCTCTCACAAAGTCGTAGATATACTTTTCTGAATTCACATATTTTTCCTGCCAGTGATTATCAATCCTGTCAAGGATGAAAGCGATAAACATACCCGGTGCATAACAACTGAGTCTAAGCTTCCGAAGATTGAGGTCAAGTTCACCCATGTTTTTTCCCTGTAAAGCTATCACATAATCAAGAGGAAGGGATTCATGTTGACTATAAACTTTTGTTTCTACATAAATAGCGACCCCCTCAATACTTTCCTGAGCTAGTTCATAATTAATGCTGTCACCGATAAGCTTTCTTCTATTTTCTCTTAAGTTGACAAATCTCGAAAGATTTTCCCTAAATTCTTTTTCTGAACTGGAAAACACAACATTCAACAATTTTCGCCTTTCAAGAAATCTCATTGCTAAATTTTGTTCAATAAAAGGATACTCCAGAATCTGAAGTTCATTTGCCCAGCGCTTTTCTCCCCTTATCTTTTGATAACCATGGAAAGCTTCATGAAAAATAAACGAGAGTAATCTCCCAAAAGAAATTGAAGGATCAATTGTTGTCAAATCCCAAATTGCCACCTGTTCACCTTCGAGTTCAATAGCTGTATTTCCATAAAACCTGTTGTCTTTTTTACCAACAAGTACACGATTATGTTTTTTGAAACCATCAATTTTTCGAGGATAACCTGCAATAAAAACCTTTTCGTCATCATATAAAGCAACTGGTATTGCAGGAGAATCAAACCAAAATTTCATTCTAAAATCCTCATCGCTCATGTGGCTGTAGAGTTTTTTAAGTATAGTAATTGTCTGCTCAAAATCAAAACTCATATAAAAAACCTTCTTCTCCGTTTTGTATGAATTGCAGTTATTATTATATAACTGCGCTTCAAAAAGCTCCCAAATTTTTGTCCTACTTTTATCCAACGAGTAGCTCGTCAGTATTTTACATCTTAACTTTGCATTTTCGTATTGAACATCCTAGGATTTTCAAGAAAACACATCAAATCCGTATTCTTTAATCAGTTCAATTAGATCTTCGTTCACTTCAGGCATCATATCAGCCCTGTAATGGAGTCCAAATATATATTGAAACATTGAAATGTAACCATTTTTCTTTATTTCCTGAACGACCTCATCAGCAAATTCTTTGCCATGAGCTTTTTCACATACTTCTTTTATTGTATCTATTCTCCTGTCATGTTCAGATATTTCTAATTTCCGTCCTTCGTATTTTCTTTCGACTGCTTTCTTTAGTTCTTCATCAGTCGATATGTGATATTTCTCATCATGTACCAGTGTATTTATATCAAATTTCTTTCTAATATGCGGTTTGACTTTTGGATAACCCATTGACACTAAAACAACAGGCAATACGTCTTCGGGAAGCTCAAATAATTCTTTGCAGCTTCTAAGTGTCTCTGGTTCTGTGAATATCGTTCCAATATAAACTGACCCCAAACCGAGAGAATCAGCAGCAGTACACACTGTTTGAGCAGCTATCACGGTATCTTCAAGTGCAATCCAAAAATGAGAAAATGAACTTGTTGCAGTAAAGGGGGCTTTCTCTATCTCTGCAATTCTTCTTAATCTATAATAATCAATGCAGAAAAGAAGATTGACCGGCGCTGTTTTAATAAATGCCTGATTACCCAGTTCCACCAGTTTTTCCATTTTCTTTTTATCTCTGATTTTTATTATGGAAAAGGGTTGAAGATTTCCACCACTGGCAGCATGGATACCGGCTTCAAGTATTTGATTGAGTGTTTCCTCTGTAACCTCTTTATCAGAAAAATTTCTCAAACTGGCTCTTTCATTAAGCAGCTTAAGCGTTTCATTGGGATACTCCCTGTTGCTCATAATCCACCTCCTGGTCGATGAGTGTTTGTTAAAAATTATACAATACCAAAAAACAATCAAAGCCTGAGTGTAGATAGTAAACTTGGTTTTACTATTTCTTATATATTCGTAAAGTCTGGTATACTAAAAATATAATTAAAGTAAAGTACAATTTACTATAGAGGTGAAAGTAATGGTCAAACTTGATGCATATTTCGAAATTCAAGATCGTTTGATGGATTCAGTAACAACGAAGTTTAAACGCTATCTTTATTCTAAAATCGACTGGAAAGCCAGAATGATAGGATTAACTGGTTATAGAGGTGTAGGCAAAACAACATTACTGCTACAAAAATTGGCAGAGATGGACGTTTCAAATTTAGAATACCTATACATTTCTGCTGACAATCCTCTCGTACTAAACGATGGTATTTACAATATTGGAGATACATTTTTCAAACACGGAGGGAAACTTCTTGTTGTTGATGAATCCCATAGATATCCGGGATGGTCATTGGAACTAAAAGCACTATATGATTCTTTCCCAAACAAAAAAATTATTTTTACTGGAAGTTCTTCCATGGAAATAATCAAAGGAAAAGCAGATCTTTCTCGTAGAGCACTCATATACAATCTAAATATCCTTTCATTAAGAGAATACATTCAGATCAAAACCGCAGAGATTTTTGAGCCAGTTAATCTGGATGAGTTGTTAAAAAGTCACACAAGGATCGCTAAATTATTGATTCATTATGAACCACTAAAACTCTTTTCCCAATATCTTAAAGAGGGGGCTTATCCCTATTTTATTGAAGGTAACTACTATAATAGGCTCCTCAGTACGCTGGATAAAATAATCTACGATGATATTTTAGGAGTTAGCGATATCAAACCCGAGGGAGCAGCAACAATAAAAAGACTAATCGCTTTCCTTGCAACAAGTAAAGTCCCCAGGCTTTCACCTGAAAAATTATGTAGATCGCTAAATATAACTAAACCAACCCTGTATAATTATCTTGATCTAATGGAAAAAGTCCTTTTAATCAATCGCATACCTCCAGAAAAGATTGGTCACAAATATCTTAGAAGTGGCGCAAAAGTTTTTCTGAACAATCCAAACATT
>JASMTM010000261.1:0-3396 GCA_041694295.1 Petrotogales bacterium | reverse complement strand
CTGTGTTGAATTAATATATCTTGCAACAAGAATATCCATCTTTTACAAAAGTTGTATTTCATCGATTAATTATTTTTCTTTTTTCAAAAAAATTCTATAATGAAAGTATATGATCCTATTTATTCTCAAAGGGGGGAACAAGGTTATGGATTCTTCGAAAATTGCATTGCTTGTTTTTGTCACACTTATTTTGGGGATTACTACACTTTATATTATTGACAAACCACCTATTGTGGAAAAGGCAAGAGGACCTTCAGGAGAAATAAGCAAAATGATGAGCTCTTTTAGTTGGCATGGAGAAGACCCGGATGGAATAATCATCAAATACGAATATAGAAAAGATGGAGGTAAATGGATAGGAGTTGGTGAAAGTACAAGATATATCTGGGTAGGATATTCTGAAGGAGAGCACACATTCGATGTCAGAGCAAGAGATATCAATGGTAAGAGTTCCGAAATTGTTTCATGGACATTTTTTTATAAACCAAATCCATAGAAAGACTGCAGTTTGATTAAATGGAAAAAATAATTTTAGCCAGAGTTGTTATCATCTGAAATTCTTTAAAAAATTGGGGACAGACACCATTATTTGGTAAAAGGTCTGTATTTGCTAATACTCATCTCAAGTAATTAACTGACAGTTTCCCAAAGAATCAATGATATGCAGAGTTACGAACACCAATCTTCTTTCTGTAAAGTAATTGTTGCGTATTCCTATAACTTATAAAAGATTAATCGGTTATAACTAGATAACAGTAGTTTTTGATCGTTACACAAACAAAAAAAATTCCAGGAGGCATAATAAATGAATCTTAACAATATTCTCATTTGTCCAGAATGTCATGAAGAGCTTTCCCTTTCGCAGGATGAATATTACTGTGCAGGATGCGACAGAAGCTATAAGAAGAGAGTGGGTGTATATGATTTTCTCATTTCTGGAGAAGATCAATGGGCAATGCTGGGTAAAGGATTTATGGATGAACAAGAAGAACTGGAGAAGCGCCTTCTCAACGGTGACGAATCGCAATTAACTCCATCAGACCTTCTTATTAAAGCAGTTGCCCTTTGGTACAAAGGCGAGTTTCAAGAAGCCGAAAGAATTTCAAAGAAATCAAAACTTGACGTATACACTGATGAATACAACAATGCAATGGAAAATTCTATGAATTATGCAATTGAACTACTAAAAAAAGAAAAAGGACTAATACTTGACCTGGCATCAGGTATGGGCGGTTTTCTTCAAAATTTACTCAAAGAATGCCAGAGCAACTTCATTTCAGTTGATGTAAGTCCTACGAGCAGCTTCGGACTAAGGCAATATTTGAGCTACAAAGGTTGGGATGGTAGAGTAACCCAGGTTGTTGCGGATGCAGCAAAATTGCCTTTCAAAGATAAATCTATCGACGTGGTTACTACAGCTGTTGGTTTTCAAAACATGCAAAACGCACTACCTGTCTTAGAAGAACTTCGAAGAGTTACCAAAAAACTCATCGCACTTTGTATCTTCATGGAAGAAGGAGATCCCAACTTGGCTTATGTTGGTGACAAAGCTCTGCATATTGGAGAATATTTCAAAGAATCTCTTGAAAAAACCGGCTGGAATGTAAGTTTTGAGAACGAAATAGATGCCAGAGCCGAACCGACTCCAGTTTCTGAAATACTTGGAATAAAACCAGACAGATTACCTGTGGTTCCTACCACATTCAAATTCGCAACAGTAATCGCAACCTCTGATTAAAAGAACTCTAGCTGAATCAATCACATTTTAGATTCTTAAAGGATTACGTTCAAACTCTAAAAAATAAAAAAGGGACAGACACCATTAATTATTAGTGTCTGCGCCTATTTAATAAAAGTAGTTCTCAGCAAATTCTGTTGTGACTACGGACAAGGCTAGCTTTTTTCTAAACCAGTTGATTCAACTATAGTTGAGGAACTAATTAAAAAATACCACAATTCAAACCCTTCAACAAACCGTTTAACCTCTCATTGAAAAACTCACCAATTCTTGAAATCATCTGGACCTATGAATTCAGGTATTTTTTCGATCAGTTGAACCAGCGGGGAAATGGGTTCATCGAAGAACACCGAATTTAAAAAGTACAACTCCGCCAAATCAATCAAATGAAGAGCATTCTTTTTATTCATGAATTTCCCAGTTTCACCTAAAAAATACGTAAGTGGTGATAACTGTCTAACCATGGCAAAATCCACATGCCTTGTTCCTTGAATCCTGAAGCAATAAGACGGTGAATTCGTGTTCTCACAAATCATTGCAATTTTTTCGTGCCTTGAAGCTGATTTGTGCCACTCTTCAGATTCAATTGAAAGAACAGACATGGGAAGCCCATCTTCAAGTTCTTCAAGTGGAAAAGGAGTAGTAGTGGGGTCTGCAAGTATCACAGCAGTTATTTTTTCTTTGCCTTTGAGGGCGTATTCTAAAGCCACTGCACCACCACCTGAATGCCCATAAAGGGCAACGCTGTTAAAGTCTATCTTATCGCAGAATTCCGACTTTTCATCGTTATTCAAATCTTTTAGGAAATTAATAATATAATCAACATCCTTTGCGAGATATGATGCAATAAGATCTACTGCTTCTTCCATACTCATATTTGGAAGTTCCTTTGGAAGATTTGTTCCTAAAAAGTAATAACTACTCCCGTCTGAAAAATTCACCACGGTACACGCTCCTGGGTGTTCAATCGAGATAACGAGGTATCCATAGCTCGCAAGGAGCTCAGCCAATGAAGTATGTAGTTCGCTTATAGAAGACCAGCCGGGTAGAATAATAACAACGGGATATTTCCTATCGAGCTTTACAGGCTTTGCGTTAATATAGGAATTTGCTCTCACCTGGTATAAATGTTTAAACAGAAACGCCGGGTAACCCGCGACTATCTCAAAACCCTCATAAAGTCGTGGGTCTTTATCTATCCAGGATTTTCGTTCGCATCCAGTGATATCCCCGGCTGGATACCACATATCTAACCTGATTTTTTCTGCATCTTTGTAGTTGATTCCTTCAATGGCAATGGGTGAAGGATTGGTGATTTCAAAGGTCCTAAAGCCAACATTATTAGGGCCATCGGGCGGTGCTATTGGAGAAGTGGGGAAAAGATACAGCAAAACAGCTAAAATTAACGAAAATAGTCCGATCAAAAGAGCGGGTGAAATTCCACCCCTTTTCCTTTTAATATCGAACACCTTTTCTCACCTCCACGCCTAGTATCTTTTAAAGGCAGCTGGGACATATTTGTTTTTAACAACTCCTCCCTCTGGATCAAGAAAACCATTACTGTAGCAGCAGTTCATATGTATAAACTCTTAATACATGTGTTCCAGTTTCCCAACGAATAATAAATCAACCTCTTATGTCCGTTTTTAGCTACGTAA
>JASMTM010000260.1:0-3077 GCA_041694295.1 Petrotogales bacterium | reverse complement strand
TAGATCAGTATTCTTAAATTACTTTGTGTCTCCAAATAGAAGTAAAATGAAAAAAGGTGCAGACAGTGAATACTACTTCTACATAAGGGGAGATATTCTAAATACTAAATATTCTGGAAGACGTTACAAACATTCTTATGTAAAGAGTACTTGGCTTAATGAATTAGATTCAGTCCTAAGTTTAGGTGAAATATCATTTTCAAAGTTTTTTCCACCTTCAAATTCAAAATTTACCCAAATAGTATTAAGCATCATGGATATTTTCAGATTAGCAGATATTAATTATAGCGGTGGAGAGAGCTGTGTTATTCAGCTAAAATGTACAAACAGAAATTTACTGTTGAATTTGAGGAATGATTACAAATGCAAATTAGTAACAGAACTTCGGAAACGTATAGATAAAGAATATAATATAGCCAAGAATTTCTATGAAAAAGACATCTCAAACGAAGAAAGATGGGAATATATAAAAGATTATTTTCTAGGCAAAATTGAAATTTAGGAGGTATTTAAGTTGGTAAAGGAAATCGAAAGAAAATATTTAGTTGGCACTGAGCAAGCCAAGAAGCTTATTGATAAAGCAGTAAAGAAAGTAGGAATACTCCAGTGGTATGAACTAGAATCCAATATTCGATATAGACTAGAAATCCAACGAGAAAAAACTGGTATCAGACACAAATGGACAAAAACTCAGAAAAAAGACACAAATGAAATCGAAGTTAGAGAAGAATTAGAAAATACTTTAGATCCTAAAACTATCGAACTCAAAGATTTTGAAGAACTACCATTTGTAGCTAAAATCAGGTATTTTTTTAAAGATGATCCTGAAGTTATTCTTGATGAGTTTCTTACGGACAAACACAGACAAAATATCGGAGCTAATAAATATCTTCTGGAGATCGAATTAAAAAGCAGCGAGGACCGAAAACAATTTGATATAACAGAAAAAGAATTTAATATGAGAAAGAATCAAGACATAACAAATAATAAAGCATATCTGAATAAGAAAATCGCATCGCCAATGGAAAAAGAAAATGACAGCTTATTTAGCTATATAGAATACGTTGAGAATTATTTAAAGCCCAAGCAAACAGTCATAACAACAGTTGGAATTACTGTATACAAAATCTTTGGTAAAGATACTGGTTTAATATCTTCACTTAGAAGTAAAGGCTTAGAAGATGATGAAATAAAAAGAGCAATAAAGAAAAAAGATCTTTATAACCTTTTTTATACCACTAACCCAATAACATATAACGCTGCAAAAGATAAGGGGCTTAATTGCGGTGAAATTGACAGTATAAAAGAGCTTTTTGAACTAGGTTATCGAATCAAGAATATTTTATATATTGTTTTTCCTGATACAATGAAAGATGAAAATGAAGAACTTCCTGTAGCCAATGATTTGCTAAAGATATTGACAAAAAAAATATTTGATCTGGAATCAGAAGAAATCACTATCAACTACAGAACTGATCAGCTTAGAAGTGCATCTAGAACCTTTTATGATGTTTGGCAGAAGCTAGACTCTGAAAGAAAAAAAGCTAAAGATTCTCTGCTGATAGATCTTACTGGTGGGTTCAAATATCCTGGTATTATGATTGCTTTTTACTGTATGTTCAACAATCTCCCTTTCTTTTACACTTACGAAGGAACTAAAGTGATTTCTAAATTCCCTCCTATTCCAGCTGATTGGAATTATGGAAGTATAGATGAAGCTTTCGCCGCATTTAAAAATGTTCTTACTGGTAAGGATGAACTCCCATACTCTACTTATACAACTCTACCTCAAATATTCAGAAATTTATTCACCGTAGTGAATAAAGAAAACAGTAATCAAGAGGAACTCCAAAGTGTTTTACCTTTACAGGAATTATTTAAGCATTACGAAGAAGCAAGAAGACTACCTTTTGGATATGGAGAAGAATTTCTTAGAATCTTTGGAGATGATGAAGAAGCTGAAAAAAGAAAAAGATACATTACAGAAATGACAGCAACAAAATGGTCACTTCAATGGCTTGGTGATCAAATTCCTGAAACTGTTGAACATTCACAAAGGCATAGTAAAAGATTGTTTGAGTTTGCTACAAATCTCGTTAACACAATCGGGGAAGAAAACTTCATTCAGGGAGTCCCTAAAGAAAGGATACAAGATTTTTATTTTATACTTGCCATCGCTTTTAATGTCCATGATTTAGGGCACACAAAGCTATTTTATGAATTCAACGGAAAGAGAATTAATCTAGATGGTTTACCCAGCATTGTAAGAGATTTACACAATGAGCTAAGTTATCAGATGTTGGAGAATAATGTAGATAACCTATTAAAAGCACCACAAGAAAAAATAGAGAATTGGGATAAGATAAAAGAAGCAGTAAAATTGGTTTCTAGGTATCACAGAGGACATATGCCAATAACAGGAAAAATAAATAGCGAGACAAAAAACAAAAAGAAATTTATCAAAATTTTCAATATCGATATCAATCCACTAGAAGAAGTAGTAAAGAGAAAATTCAAAGGTCTTGAAGACTGGCAAAAGACTACTATTCAGGTAGCAAGATGGTTAAAATTTATTGATGGTACAGATGTTCAAGCAGATAGGACGGTAGATAAGAATTACAGAATATACAGAGTGCAGAGGACAGCGCATGAAATCTTAAACCTTATAGATTTATTCAATCCCAACCCAGATGAAAAACCACAAATCTATGAATTGTACAAATGTGTGGAGAAAATATCTAACTCCAAATATAATAGCAACTCAGACGAACATGAACTGGGTATTAGGGCTGAAGTAATCGGAAAAGAAATTGAAAGTATAATTTATTCTCAATTGAAAGCTATAATAAATTCAACAGAAGATGAAGTGATAAATGTCCCCGAAAGACTAAGAATTCTGGATAGAATTGCTTTTAAAGCTAGACAGTTTCCACACTTCGAAAAACACAATCTGGTGAACTTTGTTTTTCCAAGATTCTACTGCGAAAAAAGCGCTTCAAAAAGTCTGGATCAAACGCTTTACATAAGTATAAATGTTAATGATGATGAAGTAAAATCAGGAATTTCATTCCGTAAAA
>JASMTM010000259.1:0-4533 GCA_041694295.1 Petrotogales bacterium | reverse complement strand
TGTCGAATCGCCCCTGGATCTTTGAGAAATCATAACCTTTGACACGGTCTTCTGTAATAGTATCAATGTCTGCCTGTGCAGTCACAACCAGCCACGCTTTCCCTGCCAGTTTTGTGCCCAATTCCTCTGCAATGGTCTGCAGATTCAGCATCATCTTGCTATTTTCACCAATATACTGTCCAATCTCATCGATCAGGAAAATAACCTGATGATCTTTTCCCTGGGATTCACAGTATTTTTCAACTTTTTTGGCAAACTTCTCTACATCCAGATGATAAGTCTCCCCATCATTTAGAAAGAGAGTATTCAATGATTCCCTGCTCTGATAATTACAAGCCACCAGAGCATCAATTATAGCATCCTGTTCAAAAGCATATGAATCACGCCTCTCTTCCCAGGAATCCCCTACAATCTTTTTGAACTCAAGTTTGAATTGTTCATACAATTCTTTTTCAGTTAAGTCCTCTTCCAGGTCTGCTATCCAGAATACATCCCCATAGAAACCTCGCTTTTCATTAAAAGCTCGCATCAAAATATTGACAATCGGTTCCGGATCTGCATGGATAGTATTGGCCTTAGAATCAATATTGAAAAGTATTACATCCTTGCTGCCAAAATTAACAGAATTTTCAATATTGCTGTAGATTGAAGGATCCTCAACTTTTTCCTGGAAAAAATCAAGAGCATTTTTACCTTTCACATTACGGTTTTCCAGGAGATAAGACAGCATTTTGATAAAATGTGATTTACCGGATCCAAAGAAGCCGGAAACCCACACACCGATTTTATCTGTGGGAGTAAGCATTGCATCATAATAGCGCTGGAAAAATACATCCAGGTGTTTTGCTGTCTCTCTTGTGATTACATATTCATCAAGTTCGGTATAGACAACATCTTCGTCATACTGATCGACCTTGATAACTCCTTTAATATCCCTTTTTATATCCTTCTCAAAAAGATCCTGTATCATAATATTATTAGTCATATTCCCACCCTCAGCTGTCTATCGCACTGTCATCCACAAGCCTGAAAGCCCTGTAGTAGTTCCCGTCTTTGAACTTACCGAATAAGCTTAAATCCAGTCCGCTGTATTTTCCGGGATAAAATAATATCAGCGGCATATCATCCACAACTGGCTGTAAATTATTCAGGATTGAATGCGACCTGATAAGAGGCCAGGCTTTGCCTACCCCTGTGATGATAATAATATTCACATCACCAAAATAACCAATTTTTTTCCTGATGGCTCTCTGGATATTTGCAGGTTTAAGCATCAATCTTAATTTATCAAGCAACTTGTCAGATCCTTTGTCAGCTTCAAATTGAAGTATTCTTTCCATAGGAATTTTTGCTGTGATAATTTCAAGACACAGTTCATACAGATCAATCTCCAGGATGTTTATTGATTTAAGCTTTAAATTCTCTTTTAATTTAGGAATCCTGGAACGTATAAGCATTTCTTTCTCTGGTGGATAATCAAATATCCAAAAAGGAACTTCATTCCCCAATCCTTTGCCTTGTAGAAAATCCTCATTCTGGATGGTATCTTCAAGTGCATCTAGGCGTTCTTCGATGGTCATGGTTATTGAATATTTTTTATGGTGTATAGGTGTTTTTCTAATTATTAAGATTGTCCATTTTGTATTAGCAGACCTTCAGTATTTTATTTACTTATAATAGTATATAATAGTAATAGTTATATTTTAGGAAGTTGTGTAGTTATACAGTTAATATGGCTATAGCACCTTCAAATTACAAATATGAAATACAAGAATACAATATAAATCTTGGGCAAAGCGAGGAACAATTAAACCAAAGTTCAGAAAGTAAAGCTATATATTATCACTCTCAAGGTGATTTCAATAAGGCCCTTGAAATAATTGAAACTATAAATAATCCCAATTACGACCTTATCTTAATAAAAGCAGATTCTTATCTTAAAATTGGAAGACACGAAAAAGCATTGGAATTATATCAAAATTTAAATCACCTTCACCCCTCAAACCCGCTTCTGGAAAAAATTGCCTCAATTAACTATAACTTGGGTGAAAATGAAACTGCACTTTGTAATTACAATGGGCTTATTGAAAATGATCCCTCAAATCCTTATTTTTACGCAATGAAGGCTTCTGTATGCTTCAACCTGATAAATGATTCTGAATCGATTGATGCATATATAACATCAATTCGTGAATTTGTAAATAACAAAGACCTAGAAGCAGCCCTTGATGTATACGAACATTTGCTTACCATTAATCCAGACGATGCAGGGGCACTTTTTTCTAAGTCAGTTATTCAATATGAGTTGAATAATAATAACGAATCTAATTACAATATGGATATAGCGCTCGAATTACTAATCAAATACAATCCTATAGAAAATTTGTACAAATTATTTGATTTAACCGATGAACTAGGTTACACTAATTTGAATACATGGTGTTCAAAATCAAAAAAGTGTTTCTCAGTTAACAAAAATAAGATGGGAATCGTCTTTTTGGACCGTGTTTTAGAATTACTCAAACAGAATGGTCAAATGTCCTCATTTTTCGATATTGTAAATTATGAGCCTGAGCAAAACAATCCCTTCTATTTTTATGTAGAAGGAAAAATAATGGGAACACAGTCTTTTAATAAACCAGAAGATAAAATTAAAAAAGTAAGACGGGCTTACAAGAAGGCTGCCGATTTTTGGGAATATGAAGACAAAATCGAACTGGTCCAACATGTATGTAATGAATCACTTAAATTGGAAATAGATGGGAAAACTTACCCAACTCCACAATTGTGCACTAAGAATGCAGATTTGCTTTTGGCAATGGGTCACAAAAGAAAAGCTGCTGATGCATACATGAAAGCCATGCAATTGTATGAACAGTATAGAAACTGGAGTGAAATGGAAATTTGTTGCAAAAAGGCACTCAAAGCAGAGGCAAAAAATCCGTACATCTATGAAAAACAGGCCAAAGCTTGTAAGTTTGCTTATAACCGCAATCGACACCAAAATAAAAAGAATCAAGCAATAAAATTATACGAAAAAGCAGCCCAATTGTATAACAAATCTGGAAATCATGAAGATTCTAATAAATGTATCGACGAAGTTGCTAAAATTCAAAACGAAAAGGTCAACAAAGCATCAATACCTTACACTGGCATATCCTGCAAGAAAAATATAAAGACAGTATCTTTTGAAGAAGCACCAACTTATGATGAATTTCTGAAAGACCTGTCATCTTATTCTGATGCTCGAACACTTGCAATTTCTGATGACGAACTGTTGATATATCAGATGTATAAAGAAAATCAGAATATTGTTCCGACTCTAAGACATACCGGAGCAGGCTATTATACGGAATATCGTAA
Source organism: Petrotogales bacterium (assembly GCA_041694295.1). GTDB lineage: Bacteria > Thermotogota > Thermotogae > Petrotogales > Kosmotogaceae > JASMTM01. The sequence goes on along the minus strand of JASMTM010000259.1, from coordinate 1,170 downwards.
ACTGGAGCATTTTTTCACAAATTTATTTTTCCAGATGTTCAGAGAAAGGATTATATCAATTTCTGAAGATGAATACGTAATTGATGACAAAAAATTAAGAGACAACTTTCTACAATTCCGTGCCGCTGCGGATAATAACCTTAAATATCTGTTCTATAAAAATTCTGATTACTATATGGGTACTATTTTATCGACCCCTGCAATCCTTTTCTTCAAAAAACTTCTCATCAAAATGGGAATGTGTCCTGGGGTGGTGGATAAAGCAAAAACAGTGGCATCTCCCGGGAGTGCGCTCTTCTTCCTAGAACTTTACATTAATCTGAAAGACATTTCAAAATTGCAGGAGTTTCAGCAAAAAATATCTGCTACCAATGAGGATGAAATAGATAATGTTCTTGCTAGACCGGTTTTAATGCTTAACCCTTGGGAACATCAAAAAGAAGGGTTAAATTCGTGGTTGTCTAACAAAGGTTTTGGAATCCTGGAAATGGCCACAGCAACTGGTAAAACTGTTGTTGGACTTATGGCGATCCAAAAATTATTGGAAAAATATGGAAGGTTACATGTTAGGATACTTACTCATAGCAAAGCAATTTTGAATCAGTGGAGACGTGAAGTAATAGATAAATTTGGAATTTTATCAAATCCATCGCTGGAGCATACTACTCCTGTAATTTCAGGTGGTCTTCAGATTCATTTCAATACAATTCAATCAGTAATCAGATCTCCATCTTCTTATCGTACTGATTTGTTGATAGTGGATGAAGTACATCATGGTGCAGGTTATGAATTCAGAAATGCTCTTTCTTTACAAAGTAAATGGAGAATGGGTTTATCAGCTACAGTTGAAGGACAAACGAAATTATCTGTGCTTAAAAGAAATTTGGGTCCAGTGGTATATAACCTTGATGTAAAAAAAGCTATATCAAAGGGAATTTTGCCTAAGTTCAGATGGGAAGTGCATCCTACATATCTTTCTATTGTAGAAGTCAATCAATTTGACAAGTTATCAAAAAAGATATCTTCTATTTTTTCTGAAATCAGCAATGATAGAAAATTAATTAAAGATCTAAGTAAAAATAAGCAAAGTCAAATGAATGACTTACGTGACTTTGTAAAGTTATGTGAGTTTGCAAGATATAGGAAAATAAAATTACCAGATAATTGGAA
>JASMTM010000258.1:0-8254 GCA_041694295.1 Petrotogales bacterium | reverse complement strand
TGAAAGAAGATTACATTCAGTTACTGGAATGGTATTATGAAAATATTTTTTCTTCTGTAGAAGAAGATATTAGAAAACTTAATAAAGAAAAGCTAGAAGAACTGAAAAAGAGAATTCCAGATGTTAGGGAAAAACATTAGAAAAATTATCTTTAAGAGTTCAGATATTGTGAAGAAAAGCAATATCTATCTTGGAGTATCGTATTACCTTGGAATCATGGCAGCCAGCGCAACGCTTAATCTGGATAAAAAAGGCTATGTTTTTGTTATAGGTTGTGATCGTATGGAATTTATGGATATCGAAGAAACACAAACTGTGAGTTGTGCAGAAGTTTTTGGCTCTCTGGGTCATCCACAAAGAATTTTGATAGTGAAGGAGTTACTTAAAGGAGAAACTACAATAACCAAACTTGCAAAAAAATTCAAGCTAACCACGAAAGAAGTAAAGGAACACCTTAGCGAACTGGAACGTTCGGGTATAGTAAATAGTGAAATTGAGAGCAAAATTGTGCACAAACTTAATTGTGATAGAGAAGCACTCAGGGGAAAAGTTCAAGCTGCTGCTGATATACTGCTTTCTGATGAATAAGGTGTTGATCAAATTAATCTGAGAACTTCTGTATTTCAACACAGTAGCACAATGGGTCATGCACGAAAAAAAGATGGATTTTGAATTCTTTATTCAAAACAGGTTCCCGGGTAACCCTGTATGCTTTTTCTAAAAATTGTTGATAAACATAATCGACATTACTTGTTAAAAGCGTTATTATAGGCGATTTATCTTCAGCAGTTTTCTGCATGTGACTGCAAAATCCCATTGCTCCGCCCCCTGGAACACTATAAATTTTACATCTACCTTGATCCTTATACAGCTTTAAACCGAAAATACCTTCATAAAATTCTGTTGTTTTATCAAGATTATCTGTACCAAAAAAAGAAATTAATCCTTGCCAATTCATAATTTCACCTCGGTTGCTATGCAATTAAAATTGTAACAAAAAATGTATAATGTAAGGCAAATCAGGCAAAGAACTTGACATCTTTAAGGACCATGTGATATTATAATTTTTAAGTGACCGATGGTCATTATAGGAGTGAGTAAATGCCAGTTGTTTATGATGATTCAACGAAAAGAAAAAAGAGAGAAGAAATAGTAAATGCAGCTGAACGAATCTTTTTCACCAAAGGATATGTCAACAGCTCCATGAGCGACATTGCTTTAGAGGCAAATATTGCTAAAGGAACACTGTACATTTATTTTGAAACAAAAAGAGACCTTTATTTTGCGGTTGGAAATAGGGCGCTAGATATCCTAGTGGAGCGTTTTTCGGATATAGCAAACTCAAATGATTTTGAAAGCGGAATCGAAAAGGTTCTGAGGTTGGCACAAGCTTACATTACATTTGCCATTGATTATCCTGATTACCACAGGTTCTTAATTGATTATCATGCAGAACCTGTGAATTTTAAAGAGAAAAATTCAAGTGTAATTGCTGCATACATGAAAAGCGCGCGTATATTAAAGCATATGTTGAAGTGTATTGAAGAGGGTGTGGCTGACGGGACAATAAGAAGTGATGTAAAACCAACGCATCTTTGTATTCTTCTATGGTGTAAAACAGTGGGCATGATTGAACTGTCACAACTAAAAGAACCCATTTTCAAAGATTTCGCAAAAATAGAAGCAAATGAACTCATTGAAATGTACATTGAGCTTGAAAGACAATTGATAAGCTCTTAATTTTTTTTATCCATTGATAGCCAATAGTCATTAAAAAGGGGGCACTTTCAGTTATGAATGAGGTTGTTATTACAGGTATTGGTACGATCAATCCCATAGCTAATAATACAGACGAATTTAAGAAATCACTGGAAGAAATGCGTGTAGGTATTGGAAGTATAAAAGACTTCGATACAGAAGACCATAAGGTCAAAATCGCAGGAGAAATTGAAACAGAACTGGAAGAAATAATTGATCTAGGAAGAGCTTCTAAACGTTATGACAGAGTATTAAAACTCGCTTTAATTGCTGGTAAAGAGGCAATAGAAGACTCTGGACTTGATAGGAATGGTAATTGGAAAGAATCAGCTGCCGTAACAGTAAGTTCTGGTATTGGTGGATTCAAAACACTATTTGCAGAAAGCAAAAAGTATATGGAAAATGGACCGAAAACTGTGAGTCCTTTTCTTATTCCCATGATGATACCTGATATGGTATCCGGGATAATTGCCATTCATCATGGTTTGAAGGGTCCAAATTTTTCACTCATAAGCGCCTGTGCTTCCTCTTTGCATGCAATTGCCATTTCTTCTTTGATGATACGCCATGGATATGTTGACGTTGCAGTTACGGGTGGCGCTGAAGCTTCAATTAATGAACTGGCTATAGCAGCTTTCGCCAATATGAGGGCTCTTTCCACAAAAAATGACAGTCCTGGCAACGCAAGCAGACCATTTGATAAAGAAAGAGATGGTTTTGTTATGTCGGAAGGAGCTGGAGTGCTAGTTCTGGAATCAGAAAAACATGCAAGAGAAAGAAATGGGAACATTTATGGTTATATAAAGGGTTTCGGAATGTCCGGTGATGCATATCATATAAGCGCTACCGAACCAACAGGTGAAGGAGCGGGAGTATGTATAGAAAGCTGTCTAAAAGACGCTCAAACCGAACCTGAAGAAGTTGACCTTATAAATTGCCACGCTACCGGGACACCTACTGGAGATAAATCAGAATTGCTAGCTATAAAAAAGGCTTTTGGAGAACATTCAGGAAAACCTTATGTCCAATCAACAAAAGCGTTAATAGGACATTCCCTGGGTGCTGCGGGAGCGATTGAGCTAATTGCCAGTATCCTGGAAAGCAAATATTCATTTATTCATGGTATGCCTTCTCTTATTGAAAAAGATGAGAACCTTGAGGGCATAAACATCTCAACTGAAACAATAAGTAAGGAAGTAAAAAATGTTTTGAAGAATTCATTTGGTTTTGGCGGGCATAATGTTTCTATTTTGTATTGTTCTCAACAGAAAGAAAGGATGATTGAATGAAAATCGACGAAATAATGTCAATTCTTCCTCATAGATACCCGTTTCTATTTGTAGACAAAGTAATTGAGATGGAAAAGGATAAGATCGTCGCTTTGAAAAATGTCAGCATAAATGAGTATTATTTCCAGGGACATTTCCCAACATATCCTCTGGTTCCTGGAGTTTTGCAGATTGAAGGCATCGCACAATGTGCGGGGATATTACTCTTGAAAAACAATGAAAATAATGAAGAAATTGTGCCGCTGTTTATGGGAATAGAGAAAGCAAAATTTCGATCAGAAGTAAGACCGGGAGATCAAATGATATATAAAGTAAGACTAATTGGCTCGAAGTTAAATATTTTTAAACTGGAAGGTATGGTTGAAGTTAATGGCGAATTATGTACAGAAGCGGTAATAACAGTCGGGCAAAAATCTGTGGAGGTAGCAGATGACAATTAAAACGCGATTGACAGAGATGCTTAGTATCAATATACCCATTATCGAAGGTGGTATGGCATGGGTGGGAACTCCCAAATTAGCAGCAACTATTTCGGAATGCGGTGCATTGGGAACAGTAGGTACAGGAAGTTTGCCACCGGATGAAGTTAGAAATAAAATAAAGGAACTCAGAAAGCTAACAGATAAAACCTTCGCTGTAAATCTTATTATGTTGAATCCTTATTTGGAAGAACTTATTGATGTAGTCATAGATGAAAAAGTGCCAGTCGTGATAATCGGAGCGGGAAACCCCGGTCGGTATATAAAAAAGCTGAAAGACCACAACATAAAAGTCTTTGTGGTGGTTTCATCAGACAGTCTTGCAAAAAGATGTGAAAATAATGGAGCGGATGCAATTATTGGTGAAGGCATGGAATGTGGTGGACATATTGGAGATGTTTCTACATTAGTACTTATTCAAAAGTTACTTAAAGTGATAAATATTCCTGTTATTGCTGCAGGAGGTATCGCGTCTGGTGAAGCAATCGCTGGAATGCTTACCATGGGTGCTGAGGGAGTACAGCTTGGGACAGCATTTGTTGCAACGAAAGAATGTGAAGCACATGAAAGCTACAAAGAAAAAATAATTAAATCCGGAGTCAGAGGAACGGTAATAACTGGAGAAAAGCTTGGACATCCGGTTCGAGTTTTGAAATCAGGATTTGCGCGAAAAGTAAGAGAGGCAGAAATGAGCTCTCCACAGGAAGCTGAAGAATTATTAATTAACAGTCTCGAACGAGCCTACAGGAATGGCGATACAGATGGTTCATTTATGGCAGGACAGTCAGCGGGATTAATAAATGAAGTAAAAACAGTAAGTGAACTCCTTGATTCATTAATGGAAAAAACAGAATGTACGTTAAGAAGCATAACGAGAAAGTTTTGTGCAAATAGCACAAAATAATTGGAGGTGAAAAAGTGAAAGCATTTGTATTCCCGGGTCAGGGATCTCAATTTGTCGGAATGGGAAAAGAATTGATTGATGAATATCCTGAATATAGAAAGTATTTTGATATTGCGAAGGAAGAAACTAATGTAGATTTTGAAAAGATCATTTATAAAGGCAGCGAAGAGCAACTTACAAAAACGGAAAACGCACAACCTGCAATAATGACTGTTAGTTATATAGCTTATAAACACCTAACCGAAAAAAAGAAAATCTCAGCTGAAGTAGTAGCGGGACATTCTCTTGGAGAATGGACAGCGCTTGTAGCAGCAGAAGTAATCGGTTTTCGGGACGCAATAAAACTAGTAAGAAAAAGAGGAGAATACATGAGTGAGTCGTGTAAACCGGGGAAGGGACTTATGGCAGCTGTAATAGGGCTTAAAGAAAGTGCCATAAACAGAATTATCAGAGGTTTTGATAGCGTGTTTATTGCAAATATAAATTCACCTGAACAAATCGTGATAAGTGGAAGAACTGATCAAATAGAGATGTGTTTATCGCCATTGAAAAGAGCAGGTGCAAAGAAGGTAATACCATTAAATGTATCTGGTGCTTTTCATACTGTAATGATGGAAAAAGCAGCAAAGAACCTATCAAAAGATATGGAAAACGTGAAATTCAGAATTCCCAAAATGCCGATTGTTCAAAATGTTACTGCAGATTATGAATATGATCCAGAGATTATTAAAAAAAATCTCTTGACTCAAATTACTCATCCAGTTAGATGGTCAGATTCAATTGTGAAAATGCGAGAAAAAGGCGTATCTGAATTCATTGAAGTGGGTTTTAGGAACATTCTTATAAAACTAATCAAAAGAATTGACAACAATAGTGTGTGTAAAAGTTTTGTTCATTTGCTAAAAGCTGCTTGAATAAAATAGCCTACTGAAATTTTCAGTAAAAAGGAGGATTACTATGGAAAGAAAAGACATCTTTAATAGGGTAAAAAAAATCGTAGCAGATAATCTAAGTGTTGAAGAGTCAGAGATTACAGAAAAAACATCGTTTGTTGAAGATCTGGGTGCTGATTCTCTTGATCTGGTCGATTTGGTTATGGCTCTGGAGAAGGAATTGGGAATTAGTATTGATGATGAAAAACTAAGCGAACTTTCCACAGTTAGCGATGTGATAGACCTAATCGAAAAGGAAAAAGAAAAAGTAGATACCTGAAAAACTAAATGCAGATAAAGGGATTTTGGTCAACTGATAACCAGAGCTATTAAATTTTATTGATACCAGACCATTATAAAATTGTCAAAATACAGGCTTCACTTCTATGGTGAAGCTTGTAATTTTTAGTTTGGAATATCACTTTTTTAATTAACAGGTTGTATGATAAAATAATCAAAATACTTTTTAAATGGGGTAGTTTTGATGTTTGTGGGAAAAAAGATAAGACTTAGAGCTTACAAGAAAGAGGATATGGATAAAGCGTACAGATTGGTAAATGATCCAGAAGTCAGGATTCTTTTGAATCCTGGTATACCCTATCCATTAAAACGTGAAGAAGAAGATAAGTTTTACGAGAATTTGAGTTCATCAAAAGATACCTACAGTTTTGCTATTGAGAGAATTCATGATGAGAAATATATCGGCGGGTGTGGAGTAAATGAAGTTGACTGGAAAAATAGTAATTGCTGCGTCGGAATATTTCTTGGAAAACCATATTGGTCATCTGGATATGGCACAGAGGCCATGAAGATTCTGGTAAATTTTATTTTTAAGGAAATGAATCTTAACAGAATCTACCTGAATGTTTACTCTTTCAATAATAGAGCTATAACAAGTTATAAAAAGGCAGGTTTTAAAATCGAAGGAAGATTAAGGGAGCATATTTTCCGGTTTGGTAATTACCATGATGAAATAATTATGGGAATTTTACGCAGAGAATATGAGCATCAATGATACTTTTCAACAGCTTTTTTAGCTAGTTTGTCAGCCATTTCGTTGTAGGTTATTCCGCTGTGAGCAGCTATCTTCTGCCAGAAAATCTTGATCTTTTTTGAATAGCCGTTCATTTTGCTTTTATACAAATGAGTGAGTTTCTTGTTAGTTTTCCATTCACCTGTTACCCATTTCTTCAAGCCTTCATAGTCATAATGTATGGTGATTGATTCAAAACCATTTTCTAAACAATAATTAACACCTTTCATTACGCCCATAATTTCTCCGGTAACATTTCTTAAGGAGATATCCTCTTTGGTTATTCCTGAACCAGATTTTATAATATTGTTATCCTGTATAACAACATATCCATACCCTGCAGTATTATCAATGAACGTTCCATCAACGTACAAATGTATACCTTCATGATATCTTCCGTTAAACAACTCCCAGTTCTTTATGATTTCAGACATGGTTTGTTCTTCAATGTTCATAGGCAATGAAATACGATTATTACCCGCTTTACTGATGAACAATTTGATTAATCCATTGTTTTCATATTTTATATTGGCAAAGTATGGACCGTATTTTGATAATTCTGCGTAATGCCCCTTTTCTTTTAGAAACGCAATAAATTTATCTGCCAACACCTTTGAGCTTTGCATAAAATGTTATACACCTAATTTGTTTGAGGATGAATAATTCACAATAGTGATGATAGCATAAAATTTAAAGACCAAAAAATAATATGTCATGAATTTTAAATTAGTGGTAATTATTGATAACATGCGTTTTCAAAACGTTGTCACATGTTAGAATCAATTATGCTAATTGAAAAAGGAGCTGTTTGAATTGAAATACAGTATAATGATTGTTTTTGCTATTGCTTCTACGATTTTAATTGCAGGAGATATTTATCTTGGTGTGGGCGCAGATTTGGAAGTTACTACACTTGATGAAAGTGCTGAATGGACTTATATTTATCCAATGACTCAAATCGATTTTGGACCATTAACAGCTATTGGTTACTTTGGTTATTACGATCATGCTGAAGGAAAATATTACTTAGAGGAATCACCAACATTTGACGCCGGTTTGAATATTAAGCTACCGTTCTGGATAGTTTTTCTTAGATTACAGGGGACAGCTTCCACTGAAGAATATGTAGATATTTTAAAAGGTAATCAACAAGTTGCAACAGCCTGGTTGGATACAAAAATCGGTATAGGTCTTGAATATTCTTACTTCTTTGTTGAAGGTGGTCTCAAAACGAAACTTGAGTTTGATAATGCTGTTAATTACAATCCACTAAAAAATGGAATGCCTTACTTTATGGTGGGTGCAGCATTCTAAAAAATAAAGGGCGCTTGAAAGCGCCCTTTTTGATATACTTTGTGTTTTTTACTAATTTTAGTAATTATCCCTCTGAGTGAATTCATCATATTCTTCAAGATGACTGAATTCTGGAGATTCAACCCACGTTTTGCCTTTTTCAATAAATTCCATCAGATTTTCAAGGATAACCTTATGCCTTTCTTCTTCGCTTGCAAGCTTTTCTAAGACATGCTTTTCAGCTTCATCTTCAGTTTTTTTAGCGTGTTCATGATAAAACTGCGCGCTCTTAACCTCGATATCCACAGCTTCTTTATACGCTTCAAGATTGTCTACTTCAATGTCAAAGCCTTTTCCCTCGTCGAGTCTTTTTCTGAAAAGATTTTTTACATTTTTAAATGTATCTGTATCACTGTATCGAACCTCATTGCTTTGCATGTTCTCTATTATTTCGTAATGTCTTACTTCGTCATCAGCCAGCATGTTGAAAAGGCTCTTTAACTGTTGATCGTTATGTTCCGAAGCAAGCTTTCTATAATACTTCTCGCCATCTATTTCCATTTTCT
>JASMTM010000257.1:0-15113 GCA_041694295.1 Petrotogales bacterium | reverse complement strand
CTTCTACGTTGAATGTTGGCTTTTTATAATCAGATATTTTGAAATACTGGGTGTAACTAACATCATCCCACTTAAGCTGAATCTTATAAGACCCTCTTGTGATTTCTTTGTTGGTAACTATTGATCCTTTAATTGAACCAGTTTTATCTGTTTTGATAACTTCATGCTTTACTTCCCTGTACATGGGATCATAAACTACTAAATTCACTTCTTTTTCAAGAATCTCAAAACCCTCAAAAGTTACCTTCCGCAAAAAAGCTCTGAAATTAACTGTTTCGCCAGCTTTATATGCTGGTCTATCCGTCACTACGAACGCAATTTCTCTTGAAGGAACGGTTTTTTCAAACTCATCAGGTTTCCACAAATAATCTCCATCCGCTGTATGAAAAAGAAAAGAGTTTTCAGGTGAAGGAATGAAATTTAATTTACTTGCTTTTTCATTTTCTATATATTGAATAAGTTCACCGGTTGTTAGGTTATATATTTCAAGATTTTTAACCATTTCACCTTCGTGGTTCCATACAGATAACATAAAACTGTCTTCGTTATAAACCAGAACGGGAACAATCGTTTTCTTGAATAACATATATTTCCTCGATTCAACCTCGGAAACAACTTTTAGATATATAATGCCCTTCTCATCTTCAAAAGGTAACTTTAAAAATTCACTCGTAAGAAGTTCTTTTTTTGAATAGTAAAAAGGATCCCTATGGGGAACTATGTCAGCAATTGTTTTTGCCGTTGACAGATCTTCTGGAAGTATTTTGTAGGCCTTTATCTCGATAATATTATCATATCTACTTGCAATTATTTCCAGAGAATCAGCTGAATGGAATCCTATAAATGTATCAGTCACAGGACTTTCGTTTTTAATTAAACTGAAAGAAAAAATACTTAAAGATAACGCAGTTATTAATGAAAAAACAAGAAACGGTCTCTTCATCGTACCACCTCCACCTATTTATTCAAAATCCTGAACTGATAAAATCCCAAAAAGAATGGGTTCTCTTTCACAGGTAGCCATTGTATAGGCATCAATCTTAAAAAGTCATCAAGCAACCACAATTTAACCTTGCCTTTGTCATCCTCAGAAACAGGTCCTGTATGATATACAAGCCCATTACCTGTATATATCATACTGTGGAATGTAGAAGGATTAGGAAAATGGTAAAAAAGTATATCTCCAGGTTTTGCATCTTCAACATTTTTGCTTATAAAGTCTGTATTGTGCCTCAATAAATTATAGGCGTCAGCATATGCTGAGAACTCTCCCGACTCAGTCATAAACAACCCAGTCTCAATTACGGGGACATGGGGATAATTATATGAATCTATATCTTTAAGATTCAAAAGTTCAACTCCAGTTAATTTTTTCCATTCTTCCCTATTAAAACCTAGTGATTCAAACCAGTTTTTATCATGATTTTTTAACGTTTCTTTATATGCAAACCTAATCAAGCCTGAACAATCCCTTTCATTTTCTGACCAGTATTCTGAATTATTTACCGCTTGAAGAACAGCTATATTAACAAACCATATTCTGAATCTTTCTGAGTCAGCTTCATTCAGTTCCACTGCATCAGGGAAACTATTGTTATTAAAATCATTCCATCCCTGGAAGTGTAATTCGATTCTTTTCACTATCCCTTTGAAACCTGAATAAGCTACTTTTAGTAAGGCTTCTTGTTTAATAATCTGCATTTTATAGATAATTCTGGAATCATCGTAATCCTTTGATACTATTCTTAAACCATAAGCATTTAATTCATTAATTTTTTCAAACTGTCTAACTGGAAGGCTTACTTCAAAATAATTTCCAGGACTCAATTCTTCAGATATGACAGGTTCGTATTTCTGAACGAAAGAAGCATCCATTGAAGCTATAACAAAAAGAATTGTAATCCCGCAAACCGCAAAAAGGTAAAATAAAATAATGATAGAGAATATTTTCATAATTAATTCACTTTAACATTATATCACTTTGAACACTTATAATTTCAAAGTCCAAAGAGTTTATTATTCTTCAAATAATGTGGTAATATTGGCAGATGAAAGAGGTTTGTAGATGTTTTGTGGTTGGTGATTATGTTGGTCGGTGATTCCAGAGAATATTATGATGACATAGCAGAAATTTACGATTCTATGTATGAAGAACCATACTGGAAACTATATCATAGTGTCCTGAAAAAGTTAATAATTGCTCAACAACCAAAAGGCAGTATTCTCGATATTGGAACAGGCACTGCTCGATGGGCTATTTTTCTTGCTGAAAGAAACAATAGCGTAAAAGCCATTGATGTTTCTAAAAAGATGCTTTCGGTCGCAAGTCAAAAAATTGATGCTGCTGAAGTTAATGTTGATCTTATAGAAGCATCAGGAGAAAGGATTCCTTTTTCTGATAACTCTTTTGATATTGTTACAGCCTTTGGTGATGTCCTTTCATACACAGACGATTTTGAAAAAATGCTTGGTGAGATAAGAAGGGTTTTAATACCTGGTGGTAAACTACTTGCAACGGTGGATAACGGTTACGCTTTTTTACATGACTTTATATCAAATGCCGAACTGCGAAATGCTCACGGTTTATACGAAAAACGAAAGAAAGTGGTTATAGGTGATAGTGAAGTGAGCAAACATAGTTTTTTAACACGGCCATTTTTTCCAGAAGAAATTGAGCCCATTATGAGAAAATTCAACATGCATTTAGTAGACCTTGCTGGAGTGGTGGTTTTCTACCCCTACGTAGAAAAACGACTATCCAGCCATATTGATGAAATCGCAGAATGGGAATATGCTTTTTGCAGAAACAATGAACTTTTTGGAAGAACTGAGCATTTATTTTTCTGCGCAATAAAGGAGAAAATAACGCAATGAAGAATTTTGCACTTTTTATTGGCATATTTTTAATTATACTTTTAGTTGTTAGCTCAAGTCTTTCTTTTTTAACACTTGCTAAAGTGAATGACTTGAACAATGAAATAAAATCATTTCAGAGCAAAACAAATGAACGAGTTAATAATTTTACTTCAAAATTTGAATCAAATATTGCAGAGATAATGGACCTCATAACACCCGGAGGTGTGCTTGAAGAATACGTGGTAGCGAAATCTTTTATAGAAAACCTTGAAGAAGATCTTGCACTAGTTCTCACAGAAGCACAACAAACAGATGACAGACCCTATTTCAGGTTTTTTATTACTGGCAAGGATCAAATATGGATAGGATTAAAGAATAGCGAAAACGATTCATCTTATTTTTTCCAGAAGAATTTTTCACCTGGTTTATCCAAAGAAAAATTTTTCTATTTCAAGGAACCCCTTGTTGAAACTCAATACACTATGAAGGTTAACAGCGATTCGTATATACGCACAGCTAATCCCGATTCAGTTTACTTAATCTTCTTTGGCTTTGATAGCGGCAAGCTAGTTCGAATGCCAAGCACAACAGTGGAAAATCTATCAAAAGAATTCAATCTATATATACCCGGAAAGTAAGTGAGGAAAAGATGAGCAAATTACGAAAACACTTTTTAATAACAGGTTCAGGTGGATTTTTTATATTTGGGTTTTCAGTCCTGATAATTGGTAGTGCATTACCGGCTATTGAAAAATCATTAGGAATAGACCATCAACAGGCCGGACTGATATTTGCAACATCTTCAATTGGCTTTGGATCATCTGCATTTGTCAACATGCTCTTTTCAAAGAAGCTGGGCCCTTTCAGATCTTTATCTATTGGTATTTCAATTGTAGCTACATCACTCTTTATTTTTGTTTTCTCCAGAACATTCCCGCTTTTGTTGATAGCAAATGCTCTTCTGAACTTCGGAACAGGCTTGATTGAAGTAAATGCTGCAATAGGAGTGTCGGTATTAAAAGAAAAGAAGAATGCCGGAGTTCTAAATTTTATGCACGCTTTGTACTCTCTGGGAGCATTAATATCACCAGTTGTAGTCTCCATATTTCTTCTAAATGTAGATGACTGGTATAAACCTTTTGCATTTGCAGCAATAATAAGCACATTATTATTTGCATTTTCATTGATTCTTTTCAAGTACGATGTTATATATGAGCCTTCCGATAGGCCTTTTGAGCACTGGTTGATAGTCAAAGAACCGTTGTTTTGGTTAATAATTGCTGGAGTTTTTCTTTATGTTGGTTATGAAGTTTCATTTTCTTCTTGGCTATCCGCATATTCCAACGAAATAAAGGGAATACCCTTGAGAATTTCAAGTGCCATGCCTTCATTCCTGTGGTTGGGATTATTGATTGGAAGATTATTTTCTTCGGTAGTTTCTGAGAAACTCGGTTACAGTAAATTGATGTTAATGCTTACTTCTGTTGCTATTGCTTTGTTTATAACAATGCTCTTTATTGAGACAATGTGGATTTACATTATCTCCATCGTGATAATCGGTATGGGATTTTCTGCCATGTTCCCGACACTGCAGGCAACGTTAATAAGGCATAAACCAAAATATGCAACAGTATCCGCCGCGTTATTTACTGTTGCAGCATCAGCAGGTGCTGCCCTAGTTAATGTAATAATAGGCACTCTGGGCAAATTTCTTGATTTGCAATATGGAATGTATTTCATTCTTTTACTGTTACTGGCAGAATTAATAGTAATCATTTTTATATACAGGAAGGAAAAATATGAAACTACATGATGTCATTGTTGTAGGAGCAGGACCAGCGGGAATTGCAGCTGCTAAAGTACTTTCTGATGCTGGACTTGATGTACTTCTGCTTGATAAATCGGCTTCCCCGAGAGACAAAGGTTGCGGTGGAGGGTTGACTCCTCGTTCAATAAAACTTTTAAAAAGATTATTTCCAAATTTCAGTTATCCTAAAAACATAGTAAATACTCTTGAATTTGGTCAAATACAAAACAAATCGTTTAAACCAGTTAACATGGTAAGAATAAAAAGTGATATCCATGTAGTTAACCGAAAGAATTTTGATAATCTGTTGCTCAAAGAAGCACAAAAATATGGAATAAATTATTCAGTAGATAAAGTAAAATCGATAACCGTCCAAGACAACACTTTTATCGTTGAAGGCCATGAAAAATACAGCTCAGTATATGTTGTGGTGGCTTGTGGTGTATTTGGGCCAAAATTGTTGAAACTTCCTGAGATTGAATTTGAAGTTCCCAGTTTTTCTTTTGTTTACCACACTACTAAAGCAACTGAAAACAATGTCATAAGAGTTGGATTTTTTTCTGATGGATACTTCTGGCATTTTCCACAAATAAAAGGTTCTATAACTGGAATGGGGTTCTATAACAAAAAAAATAATGACCTTCAAATGGTAAAAGACATTTTGAAAGAAACAGCTAAAAGGATAAAAACTAGCGTCATTCCTTTATTTGAAGCTGAAAAATCATTTAAAAATAACGATAGCTTTGACGGATGTCTGTTTGCTGGCGACAGCGCAGGGTTTGTCGACAACTGGACAGGCGAAGGAATAAGTTTTGCCTTAAAATCTGGCATGGAAGCTGCATCAGCAATAATTAAAAATTTCTCAAAACCTACTAAGGTTAATGATCAATATCTGTACAATATTAGAAAGATGGCAAAACACTTGATACTTGCAGATTCTTTTAGAAAAACATTTTATAGCAATTTTCCAGTTAATATAGATTTGTTTAGAGAAAAAAGGTTACTTAAGTTGTTTATAAGTTATATAAGTTCATTTAGTGAGAGTGCAAATCTTCTTTTTCTGAAAAGCATTTTTGTAAGAACTCCGGATTCAGTTCACTATTTTCAAGACACTGAATAAACCTTCCTTTGAATAAAATCTTCGTTTATAGAACCATTTACGAGTTCCACCTTACGGTCTCCATAATTAAAGGCAAATTCCTTATTATGAGTAATCATAACCACCGTCATGCCAAGCTGTTTATTAATTTTCTCAGTAAGATCCATAACTCTTAGAGCGCTTTTTGGATCAAGTGAGGCCGTATGCTCGTCAAGTAAAAGTAATTTTGGCTTTGCCGCGATTGCCATCACCATGGCGAGAGCCTGTTTTTGTCCACCAGATAGTTCTCCAGCAAGAACATCTAACCTTTTCTCAAGACCCAATTCCAAATTTTTAAGCAAAGTTAGTGTGTTATTAGAAAAATTACTGAATGTTAATCCTCTTAATCCTTTTCTGGAAGAAATAATGAGATTTTCCCTGATGCTCAAATTTGAGAAAACCCCAGAATTCGGGTCCTGATATACTCTGCCAATTAACCTTGCAAGTTTTGCAGTACTTTTTCCGTTCATAATCTCTTCGTTCAATTTATAAATTCCGGAATCAGGTCTTACTTCTCCAAGAATGATCTTAAGCAATGTGGATTTTCCAGCTCCATTGGGACCGATAACTACAACAAATTCTCCTTCCCTAATTGTCATATTGACATTGTTCAAAGCAACTGTCTCATTGGGCAATCCCCTATTATAAACTACACTGATGTTTTTGAGTTCGACCATAACCTTCTGACCTCCAGTTTGAATGTGGTTTTTCTTTTCTTAGAGAGCAAGCTTACACCAATCATCCCAACGATAAACAAAGCAGTCAACAATTTCATGTCACTGGATCTGAAACCTATTCTGTACCCGTATCTCATTACAAGAGCAAGAATAGCCTGATAAATAACAGCACCTAAAACAGGGGCAATTAAGCCAAATAGAATTTTCCTTCGACCAGATACTATTTCGCCTAGCATAACTATAGCCAATCCTGTTACTATCATGCCCTGTCCCATCGTCACATCCGAGAAACCACTATACAGTGCAAATAACCCACCACTTAAACCAACAAGTGCATTTGCTATAACCAGTCCCAGCACAGCTATAAACGTTTTTGGAACACCGAAAGATTCCACACCATCAGGATTACTTCCAAAACCTCTCATTACCATTCCAAGATCTGTTCTTAGAAAAATACTCAGCAGGATTACGACAACTAAAGTAAATACAAGCAAGATATTTAAGTTACCAGATGACCCATCATTTATAAAGATATTCTTTGAAGAATTATTATTTTTCGATACTTCGCTGCTTTTTATTGCCTTTTCTGTATTACTTGTATCCCCAAATAAACCTGCAAGTGGGTCAGCTCCTGTCATCTCTTCATAGCTTTTCATGGTATTTGTAGTGTTAATACTGGGAATGGGAAGATTTGGACCATTCATTATTCTTAGATTCACAGAATATATCATGGTCATTACAAGTATCCCGGCCAGCAGTGAATTCACCTTTAGTTTTCTGTGAATTAACGCTGTTATCATACCTGCAAGTCCTCCAAAAATGGCCCCTGAAAGTAAAGCAGTTATTGCTGGAGTTCCACCAATCAATAAACTGACGCTTACTGCGCCTCCCAGTGCGAATGAACCATCTACAGTAAGATCTGGCATATTCAGTACCCTGAATGACAAAAAAACGCCAAGAGCCATTATCCCCATTATCATGCCTTGCTCAATAATTGCAATCACGTTATCAACTCCCTGTTATTTCAACACCTTCAATAACCAAAATATCTGCGCGTTCAATTAACGATTCAGGTAAAATGATTCCCAGTTCTTCCGCAAGATCAATATCAACATAAAGCAATAATGAGTCAGCCCCAACGATCTTTGATTCAATTTCTGATGGATCCTTCCCCTGCAAAATTTCAAAAACTATTTTCCCTGTTTCTCTACCAACACTGTAATAATTAAAGCCAAATCCTATCATCCCTCCACCTCTTGCAACATCAATGTCTGCCGCAATTAAAGGGACTTTATTATTCCTCGCTACGTTACCAATAGATTTAATACTGGAAGCAGCTGTGTTATCTGTTCCGACATAAAGCGCATCAACATCAGAAATCAATGCATTAAGAGATGAAATCATCTCTGGAGCAGTAGTGCCTGTAATTTCAATTAATTCCATGCCCAGTTCCTGACATGCTTCCTTTGCGAAATCTGTAATTACTGCTGAATTTGTCTCACCGGGATTATATATAATTCCTACCGTTTCAATATTAGGATCTATTAATTTTATCAATCTGAACTGGGTTAGCACCGGAGTCATATCACTTATTCCAACAACATTTCCTGAATTAAAGCCAAAATTCTCAATTAGTGAAGCAGCTATTGGATCGGTCACTGCAGAAAATACAATAGGTATATTCTTGATAACGTTCACACATGCTTGAGCTGAAGGTGTAGCAATAGCAACAACAACATCTGGTTCAATAGACAAAAAATGTTGTGCTATTGAAACCGCTGTGTTCATACTACCCTGAGCACTTTGGAATCTAACTTCGAAATCAGATCCCTGTACAAGCCCGTTTTCCTTTAGTTCATCGGTTACACCCTTTCTTACAGCATCCAGTGCAGGATGCTCGACTATTGCTGTGATTGCAATAAGATCTGTCGAAAATACTGAAAATACCATTAGAAAAACAACTGTAAAAACTAAAACCAGCCTTTTCATACATACACCTCCTAGAATAAAAAAAGAGGGTATCCGTTTTGGATACCCTCTCGTTATTAATCGCCAGACTATGCCATGCACATTTAGGCAAAGCCACAAGAGGGCTTTGTCTTATACCAATAAAAGTTAACAAATTGTGTCATTCGCATTTTATCTGTCATAATAATCCTCCAAAATTGCTTATCTTTTTATACCATAAATCGGAAACAAAAGTCAAATAACTGACTCACTTTTACCAAAATTAAATATATCTACACTTCAAAATCATTAATATTAATATATCAATCAACAAATAGATACGTTAATTTATCCGGCTCAATTAAAATGATGATAAAATTGGTAAACTAAGATAAGGGGTGAAAAGATGATAAGTGAAAAATTGGTTAAACTTATTAATGATCAAATTAAAGCTGAACTTGAATCTGAGTATATTTATCTTGCGATGGCAGTATGGTGTGCAAAAGAAGGTTTTACTGGAGCATATAGCTGGTTGATTAAACAGTCTGAAGAAGAGCACGAACATGCAATGAAGTTTATAGATTATCTCAAATCAAGTAATGCTGAGGTTGTTATTCCATCTATATCCAAACCAGATGCTAGTTTTGATTCTTTACTGGACATTTTTGAAAAAGCTTTAGAACATGAAAGGTATATATCTTCACGAATTTTCAAACTTGTAGATAGCTCTGTTGAAGAAGATGACAAATTTACTGAAGACTTTCTTGGATGGTATGTTGAAGAACAAAGAGAAGAAGAAACTACTTTCAATTTCGTTGTAAAGAAACTCAAGCTTGTGGGATCTAATATTCATGGATTAATGATGATTGATTCCATGCTCGCAAATAGAGAAGATTAGAAAAAAGTTAAGCACAGAACATTTCATTTTTATTTGCAGGCTTTTTGTATTATTTAACAAAAAAAAGACCCTCAAAATCAAAATGAGGGTCTTTTTATATTCTACTTAATTCACATGAAAAATGGCTCAAGTGGAAATAGCGAACCAAAAACAAGTGAAACAACAGACATTAATTTTATCAAAATATCCATGGAAGGTCCTACTGTATCTTTTAGTGGATCGCCAACGGTATCGCCAACAATGGTAGCGTCGTGAACGTCTGTGCCTTTGCCTCCAAGATTCCCTGATTCAACATACTTCTTAGCATTATCCCACGCTCCACCGGAGTTCGCACTGAATAAAGCTATCATAACAGCGCTTCCTAGGCCTCCTATCAATAGACCCGCAACAGCGCTTCTGCCAAAAAGGAAGCCAACAATAAACGGAGTTGCTATTGCTATCACGCCGGGTAATAACATTTTGCTGATAGCGCCCTTAGTGGTTATTTCAATACATTTTGTATATTCAGGCACTTCATCACCGGTCAAGATACCTTTGTGCTCTTTAAATTGTCTTCTGATTTCCATAATCATCAGATCCGCGGTATCTGAAACTCCCCTTATTAATAGAGAGGTGAAGAAAAATGGTAGCATCGCTCCAATTAATGATCCAATTATTGTATATGGTTCTACTAGATTGATTACCGGATTTACTACAATATCTTCAGTCGCCTGAGCCGAACTCCATATATATGAAACGATTAGTGCAAGTGCAGCAAAAGCTGCGGACCCTATTGCAAAACCTTTACCAATAGCTGCCGTTGTATTTCCAACAGAATCAAGTCTATCTGTAATCTTTCTTACATCGGGAGGTAATTCCGCCATTTCAGCTATCCCTCCAGCATTATCAGCTATGGGACCATAACTGTCAACACTCACTATATATCCAACAAAAGAAAGCATTCCAAGAGCAGCTATCGCTATACCATAAACTCCAGCTGACCAGTATGCACCCAATATTGCCATTGAAAGCACAATAACAGGCCATAGGGTACTTCCCATACCAAGAGCCAAACCTGAAGTTATATTTATCGCTACACCGCTACGTGTTCTTTCAGCGAGTCTCCTCGTTGGCTTATAATCATCAGATGTATAATATTCAGCCAATCTGCTTATTATTATTCCGGCTACAAGACCACAGGCTATCGCTAAAAAGAATCTCCACTTAGAAGTAAACTCAGGATTTATGATGAAAGCATCCTTAAATTTATAATTGTCTGGTGCTACAAGACCTATTACAATAGCTGTAGATATTAGAACCAAAGCACCAGTGAAAATATTACCAAAGGCCAAGGATTTGCGTGCATTATCAGACTTACGAAATCCTACAAACATAACACCAATCATGGACGATATTGTTCCCACAGCCGCGATAAGAACAGGCAACAAAATCAATCCATAGTACTGGTCCTTGCTCATTCCAAAAACAACTTCTCCATTTATAACTTCTTTGTCAGCTAATTTCATAAATATTGCAAGAACTATAGAGGAGATTGTCGCTGCAATATAAGACTCCAGGATATCCGCTCCAAGTCCAGCTACATCTCCTACGTTATCTCCAACATTGTCTGCAATTGATGCCGGGTTACGTGGGTCATCTTCGGCAAGCCCTTCTTCAACCTTACCAACAAGGTCAGCACTCATGTCTGCGGCTTTTGTATAAAGACCGCCTCCAACCCTATCGAATAAAGCGATCAAGCTGGCTCCCAACGAATACGAGCTAACAAGCATTACACTGTCAAGAAAGGATATTCTACCAAATGCTTTCGATATGCCTGTAATGTTTTCATAAATAAAGAGATCTTGATTAACCAAAAGGACTACTGCTAAACCTGCCAGAGAAAATCCAGCCACAGCGAGTCCCATTACTGAACCACCTGAAAATGCTACTTTAAAGGCCTGGGATAATCCGCTTCTTGCACCTTCGGTAACTCTGCTGTTCGCTCTTGTAGCAGCATACATTCCAATTACACCGGCCATTTCAGATACAAAAGCCCCAAATAAAAGCGCAAGCGGAAATCTGAATGATTGAAATATCACACCCAGAGCTGCCGCTATAAGAATAGTCACAATAAAAATCTTTCTTGCTTCCTGTGAAAGAAATGCCGAAGCACCTTTCTGAACATATCCTGAAAGCTCTTTCATCCGTTCTGTACCTTGAGAAAACTTAAACGTTCTTCTTAACATTATAAAAGCAAGAATCGTGGAAAGTATTCCAGCGATCAGTGGAAAATATAAAGCATTCACGTCCTCTCCCTCCTTAGTTACATTTCATTATATATTATCAGAAATCCCAGCCTATATCCCATTTTTCAACAATGTTTTCCGGTATTTTCGAAATAAAATCATGACCGGTTCTAAAAACGAATTTGTTACCCATCATAGGTCTGCTTCTTCCGCCCCTCTGTCTAACAATATATAAAAAATCTCTACACCTTGTTACAGCAACATAAAATATTCTTTCCTCTTCATCATAATTTCCTTCCATAATAGCCATGGCATGGGGGAAATCTCCTGGATTAACCGCAAGAATAAAGACTACATCCCATTCGAGTCCCTTCGCCTGGTGAACAGTAGTTAAAACTATGTTGTCAGAGCGTTCTTTTTCTTCACGTTCTATATCAACCTTTTCACTTACAGCAAGATCCTCCAGCAAAACACCTATATCTTCATATCTCTCGCTAATATCAATAAGCCTTTCAACATCAAGCCTTCGCTCTCTCGCGTTTGGATATTTTTGATCAAGATAATCGCCGTAAAATGCTGAGTAAAAATCTTCTATAAGATTCGTAGGTCGGTCATTGGCATCATTTCTCTTCAATAATTCAACTATCTTATCAAGATTGTATCTGTTTGATTCGAAATTATCAATTATCGTATGTGGTTCAACACCATCATTTACAGCTGACATTATTGCAGAGATAATTTTAAAGGATGTTTTTGTCCCCACACCGGGGAAAAGTCTGAGTAGACGTCCCCAGGAAAGTTGATCCAGCGGATTAAAAATAACTTTAAGAAACGCCAGGATATCTTTCACATGGGCTGTTTCTACAAACTTGGGCCCAGAAAATAATATATAATTGATCTTTCTTTTATCAAGTTCCATCTGCAGTTCCATTGAGTGATAATGTGATCTGTATAAAACAGCTATTCGTTCAGGCGGGATACCGTCATTTAGATGTTCTTCAATCTTTTGTGCTACAAAAGCGGCTTCTTCCAGATTATCCCATGTTTCAGCAATAACTGGAGTAGGCCCTGAGTCCCTCACGGCCTTTAATTCCTTTTCTAGAGAGCTATCTGGTACGATTTTGTTAACAAGCTCAACAATCTCAGGAGTAGAACGATAATTGTTTTGAATTTTAAAAATATTTGCATCACCTTTATTAAGGAAATCATAAACATTTTCAAATCTTGCACCACGGAAAGAATATATCGACTGGGCATCGTCTCCAACTACAATCAAATTTTTATTTACGCTTGAAAGCATTTCAACCAGTTTGTATTGTACAAGGTTGGTATCTTGGAACTCGTCAACAAGAATCCACTGAAATCTTTCTGACTCTTTGTTAAGTATTCTCGGGTTGTTCTCAAACAATTCTGTAGTTTTTATTAAAAGATCATCGTAATCAAGACCATTGTGATCAAGTTTTATTTGTGTGTAACGTTTCCATATTTCTTCAATATGTTCGTATACACCAAGGAATTTATTGTTCTTTCTTACAATTGATTCTTCGAGATCTACCATACAGTTTAAGCAATAAGAAAAAATCGACAATAGAACTCCTGCGCTGGGTAATACAGGTGCTTCCTTTTTACCAATATCTTCAAGTAACTGTCCTCTAACGTGCTTAATCAAATCCTTGGAATCTTCTCTGTCCAATATAGTAAAATTATCGGTAATGTCTAGATATTTAGAATACTTTCTGATGAAATAATTGCAGATATGATGAAATGTGCCGCTTAGCATTCCTTTAAGACTGGTTCCGCTTGCCTTGCGAGCTCTATCAATCATTTCCTTGGAAGCCGCTCTGGTAAACGTAACAAGTAAAATGTTCTCTGGTTTTACACCCTGTGAAATAAGATGTGCAATTTTGAAAGTAATGACCCTTGTTTTTCCCGAACCAGGTCCAGCCACAACAAGACTTCTACGCTTTGAGTTAAGAACAGCATTTAATTGTTCTGAATCAAGTGAATTCTGCAAGAAATCGGACACAGAATGTGGTTTTAAAGAATATTTTTTCATTGTAAACCTCCAATAGTTGATTTTATCATAAATGCTTTTTACCATATTCTGGTATATTTTATCTAGGGGGTGAAATAATCAATTCAAATAACACAAGTATCATTAGATCCATAATATTATTGATAGCAGTCATTGTTATTGGAGTAGTCGGTTACAGCATCATTCAAGGCTGGGATCCCCTCCAATCATTTTTTATGACGATTATTACCATTTCAACTGTGGGGTATGGCACCCCAGAAGACTTAACAATAGCAGGTGAAATATTTACCAGCATTTTGATTCTTGCCAGCTTAACAGTTGTATTATACGCACTATCCAACATCACTGCATTTTTTGTTGAAGGAAGAGTAAATCAGGTACTTAGGAGGCGAAGATTCTTGAAAAAAATAGAGAAATTCAAAAAACATTACATAATTGTCGGTTCAGGTATGCTTGGCAGAAACATCTGTCGAGAGCTACTGAAAATGGGCGAAAATGTTGTAGTAGTAGATAACAATGAAGAATTGATAAAACATCTCGAGGAATCAAATCAGCTGGGTAATGGTGAAGTAGTTTATTTACTTGGGGATGCTACAAATGAAGAGGTTCTGGAAAATGCTGGTGTGAAAAAGGCAACGGGTCTCATTACAACTCTTCCTAGCGATGCTGATAATGTTTTTGTTGTACTTACAGCAAGAAGCCTGAATAAAGACTTGAACATCATTTCCGAAGTTACCGACCCCACAAACATGAAAAAGCTTGAGTATGCTGGAGTAAACAGAACTATTCCCCTTCCCGAAATAGGAGCTCACAGAATTGTAAATATGCTTCTCAATCCTGATATCGTAGGGTTTCTCGACTCTATAACCAGATCAGGTGGTCTTGAGCTTCGATTTGAGAAGATAGATATTCCTGATAATTTCCCTGAGGATGGATTAACCCTTGAAAAAATGAAAATACCTCAAAGAACGGGCCTTATTGTTATTGCCGTTTCAGATGGAACTCAAAGCATTTTTAATCCCAGCGCATCGACGGTAATCAAAAAAGGATATTCTATTATGGTTCTCGGAGAATACAGAAAAATCGAAAAACTTAGAAACCTTGTCAGTTCTGGAGAACTAACTACTTGAATCGGTTTTTTCAAGGTACTCTACCAGTGCTATGAAATTGAAGAATAACATGCTTCCATGATTTATCTTCTTTCCATCATCTTTTTCAGGATGAAATTGGAAACCATAGATGTATTTTTCTTGATGTTTAATTATCTGTATCGTTCCATCAGCATCAGTAGCAAGAAGTTCAAAATCTTCTGGAATATCAGCCACAGCATAAAGATGGTTTTCCCAGACATTGCACTTCTCGGGAACTCCTGTAAATATTATGTCTTCTTTTACAATATCTAAAATGTTCCACTTACGCTCTTCATCAAATTTTAATTCAACATCATATGCTTTTACAATAATTTGACATCCCAGACAAATTCCCAGTACTGGTTTGCTTGATTTTTTTATTAACTCCACCCCAGTAAGT
>JASMTM010000256.1:0-3356 GCA_041694295.1 Petrotogales bacterium | reverse complement strand
TTGCCTACAAATTTGCTACCATCAATGGTTTCAAAAGAGTTCAAAGCATTTCTTAACTGTAATGAAGCCCCAACGGATGGTAAGAAATTATCTCTACTGATTATTCAATAAGTGTAGCTAACTCTCCAGAAAGGGAAGCTATATTTAGCCAATAATGATTCATCTTTTAAAAACTCAACGTAGTCAATTTTCTTGTCTTCTTCCAGCAGAAATTTGGTGTTAATTTCTAAGTGCTGGTACAGAAAAGTGATATTGTGTCTTTGTCCAAGTTTCACCCCAATTTTATACTTATCAACAGGGAATAAAATATCCTGTCCGCCTTCTGAGATATAGTCAAACATATCACCATCTTCACCGAATTGAAGGGCATGATTTAGTAGCTTAACGAATCCTTTTTCATATGATAAAAAAAGGAGTACCAGTTGTCCGATTTGTTTAATAATCCTGTAGAAAATTAACTTATACCAATTAGTAAAACAAGAATAATCGCAAAAGAATATTTCATTCTAGTACCTAAAGTTTATTAATTACCCTCTGTTATACTTAAGAACAAACTAAATTGTAATGATTATAAATTGCTTATGGAACAACTCAAATTTTCAAAAAACCCATCTACTGTGATAATAGATGGCAGTGTAAACTGTTTTATAGTTTTATATATTGCAATCACTGTAATAAGGAATATTTGTTTACTAATACAATCTAACTCTTGGATCAAAGTAGCTATCTGCGATATCGACAATGATATTTATTACAACCACAAATATACACAAAACAAATGCGCAGGATACAACAGTTATGTGGTCAAGCTGTCTGCCAGCTGTTACCATCATATTTCCAATACCAGGTCTATCAAACAATGCTTCCACAACGACAACGCCGCCTATTAACTGCACAAGAACATTTCCGGATACAGTAGTAATCGGTATAAGGGCGTTCCTTCTGGCGTGTTTTTTTAGTACCTTACTTTCTTTTAGACCTTTTGAGCGAGCTGTCCTGATATAATCGTTGTGCATAACTTCTATGATACTTGCGCGAGTCATTCGAATTACATAAGCTCCCCACATAACTACAAGGGTTAAAGCAGGTTCTATTAAGTTTATTAATCCGTCAAGCAGTACTTTTGGTTTAAAATTCAAAATCGAATCGATAATTACCGAGTTTGTGTAAGTGTTCCATTCAGGACTTTTTATAATATAATAACTTTCTGGTGAAACAGGTCCTTTAGGAAACCAGTGAAAAACATTTAAAACAACCACAAAAATTATCAGTCCCATTATAAATTCAGGTATAGACCAGCCAACTACACTAACCGCATTAATTATGTCATCAGAAACTGTTCCATACCTTCTAGCAGCCGTGGTACCCACAGTTATACCAAGTAATGTAATAAAGACAATTGAGAACAAGACTAATTCAAGAGTCTTGGGAAGTCTTTCGATTATTGAATTATAAATAAAGTCTCTGGTTGTGAAAGAATAACCCCAATCACCTTTAACCAAATTTCTTAACCATTTGAAGTATGCAATAGGAAGAGGATCATCCAGACCGTATTTTTCAATAAGACGCTCTTCAGTTTCTGGAACAATCTGCAATACTCTAGGATTTGTTACATATGACATAACAAGCGTTTACGGTCCAAGAGACCAAATCATAGAAAATGCCAATAAAGTTACGCCAAATATGATTAAAGGCATAAAGAGTAATCTTCTTATGATATAGGCTAACAATTACTTTCACCACTTTTGATAAAAATGTTGTTTGATTTACAGTTATTATATGTTATTTAACCAGCGAAATCAAATTCTTCACTCATAATCACCATTATGAGGTAATGTGATGATTTTTTGATAGAATATTACTAATCGGGAGGGACTAAATGGAAACTGAAATCACATTACAGGATATTTTAAAGAGAAAATCTGTACGTGCATACAAAGATATAGCCTTAACACAGGGAGATGTTGATTCTATTAAATCTCTTTTTGGTTCAATACGCAATATTTCAACCAATCTAAACTGGAAAATCAGTTCAGAGACGTCTGTTGGCTCAGGGTACATTTATTCGCAAATTGAAGAGAAAAACAACGATAATCTTGTTGATTATGGTTTTCAGGGGCAGCAAATATTAATGTTATTGTTTGTTAATGATTACGGAACCTGCTGGATGGCAAAATCTCCCGAGAGAAATGTGCCCGCCGTAATAACTTTTGGTTTTCCTAGAGATAAAAAAAGTTTGAAGAGCAGAATTTCGAGATATATTTCCCAGGGCAACAAAAGGAAGACTTTGGATGAGCTTTATGAGAAAAATGTGGAAGAGCTGAATAAAAATCAAAAAAAATTACTTGAAGCTATTCGCTGGTCACCTTCTTCTCTTAACAGACAACCCTGGAAGTTCAAATTTGCTGAAAAAGGAAAGAAGCTGATCTTAAAAAGCAATTCTCCTATAAACCTGGGAATTGCTTTAAGCAATGCGTATATGGCAGCTCTAAGTATATATGGAAAAGCAAAAGTGGAAAAAGTCAAAGATGGTGTTTATGGATTAATTGTTGAGTAAATACTATGTCCTACATCGACAAATGTACCAGCCTGTTGATGGTGAAAGTTGTATTCTCTCTACGATCGGGTAATGTTCTTTGAGCTCTCTAAACGCGTTCTTGGTAAAGTTCCTGTAGTCACTTCTTTCAAGAAACTCTATGAAGGAAATTACTGGATTTCTGTTGGGAAAGAATTCATGTATGAGAATTTCCTTTCTACAAATTCTTCTTGATTCTTTATAGAATTTTTCTCTACCCGATTGCTTATGCCCATGAACCACATATGAAGCGACTAAAAGGTCAAAACTGTTATCCTCAAATGGTAATTTTTCAAAGAAATCACCCTGCAATATTTTAACTCCCGAGCCACTCAGGTTTCTTTTTGCGATTCTTACCATTAATGAAGAAGCATCCACTGCGGTTACATTGAATCCCAGTTCTTCAAAAGCCAGTGCGAAGGCCCCTGTACCACATCCAATATCCAGTACATTATTTATGTCATCACTTAAATACTTCCTGTGTTCACTTAGCAATCTCCTGTAAACCTTCAGTTGCTTATTGAACGCAATATTATAAAAAGGAGCAATTACCGTAAAAAGAAGAACATGTGCCTTATTTCCCAAAACACCCACCACTTTATCAATAATACAGCTTTGCTGGTTATATGCAATTAAATGTGCCTTACTCACTCTGGCTAATTTCTTAGTTTAGAACACGAGAAAGTGAGAATCCGAGAAAAACCTAGGAGACTAAAAAGCACATAAACACTCCCTCACCCAGCCCACTCAAAAAGCATTAGAACAGGAACAAATCGGGCAA
>JASMTM010000255.1:0-4549 GCA_041694295.1 Petrotogales bacterium | reverse complement strand
ACAACGTGTTTTAAACTTAAGTACCGTCGATGGACGAAGCGAGACGCAAGGCGAGCGTTGGACGAAACGCCAGTGATGGACGATGGACGTATTTTTTTTACTTTCGGCCTCTCGTTTTCAAAGCTCTTGCTCTCTCAGAGCGCCTCTCTCTGAGCGTCTTGTTTTATCAGATCAAGCCTCTCTCTCCGATCGTCAGTTTTTTCCTCCAAGTCCAAACGTGTATTTGAGGTATATCCCAAAACTGTGCTTCGACAAATCAACTGTTTTGTATTGAACCTCAAAATACTCCGCTTCAAGACTGAGTGAATAAATATGATATGTTTTATCGGGACCTTTGGGCAATGGATCAGGAGCATCTTCAGCAACATTACCTGTCCAGCTATCCCAAAACCATTTCCATTGTATTGTAGTATCATCAACAACAGTTCCCTTAACCAGGTAATTATATTCAGCACTGATCTTTATATCTAATAAGCTTCCATCAACTCCAAGAGAAAACATTTTCGCGTCAGGTCCATACATAAAGCCAAGAGGATAATCAACCAATAATCTCCCTGTACCTCCATTATTTAAATGAAACTGCCTTACATTTATCCTCAAATAAGGAAGATAGTTCGTTACATACATCCATTCACTTACATGATCATATTCAAGCCAGAAAGCGAAATCACCAAAATTATATCTTCCCCCCAGGTTAAACCCATAAGCAGTAGGCTTATAACCAGAACCAGTCTCAGTAGAACCCTCAAAATCGTCCATTGACAACTCTCCATAAACAGAAATATCCTTGGTAATTTCTAGTTTTGTATCTGCACAAGCAACAACATTGGAATAACCTTCACCATATGTATTGTGAAAGATCACAACAGGATTGGCATCAATAAGGTCAGGAGTCTTTCCGCCAACAATATTCAGTTCTCCCAGACCAAACTCAAATCTTCCAAGATCGAATTCTATTCTGTGTGCAAATATATATTTAGAAGGGTCATCAAAATAAATTCCTGGAGTATGTTGATCGGAGAAGTTCTCTTGAATTTCACGTTCAGCTGGTGATAACAACGGATAAGAAGAAATGGCATGGAAATAATATTTCACTGATGAAAAGTTAGCTGAAAACGTAAGGTTATCCTGGTAAGTTGTTGGTGATATAGTTAAGGGATATTCACTCCAGCCCCATTTAATAGGAAACCTTCCCACTGCAAGATCAAAGGTTTCGTTTCCATATTCTATGTAGCCATGATAAGGGAAGTTCATATCCACCATCATCAAAGAAGGGAAATTAAAAGAAAAAGTATCAAAAACATTTCTCAGTTTCCCGCCATATTCATATTGAAAAGGAACTTTAAAATCAATCTTTAATCCATTATGTTCAACACGGAAATTAATATTAAGAAAAGGTTTGAATTCATTTTGCAAATAAAATACATTCTCAGCAGGGTTGGTTGGCTTACCCCATCCCCAGTTGTATTTGGTGACAAAATCACCATTGAAATTACTGAAAACAACACCGGGTGTTAATTCAAACGAAATAGAATAACCATCCTCATAACCTTCAGAATTAAAAGGAAGATCAAAACAAAAAACACCTGAAGCAACAAACAAAAAGAATAATAAGAATGTAATAATTAAACTCTTCACAAACCCACCCCTGACACGATAATACAACAAAAGTACCATCGCAACCAACTCATGGGTTACTTATCAAAACTAGAAACTATCATAGTCAATTTCCCCGTAATATTAGAAGCACAATGAAGTAAGTATCTGGCTGTATAAAAGACCCTGTTATCAGTGGTAGTTGTGACCCCCGTTTTCAAAGGGTTTTCGTCGATTCTCGGATTTCTGATCTCGAGTCTCGGGTTTTATTCGATGGACCATGCAACATCTATAGAATCAACAAACTCAACGCCATTACTGACATTCCTGCTACAAGTCCTATTATAGAAAGATGATGCTCACCATATTTTTCAGCTGAAGGTAGTAATTCATCCAGTGAAATATACACCATTATTCCTGCAACACCGGAGAATACTATCCCAAAGATCAGATCGTTAAAAAATACTCTCAATAACGTAAAACCCAGAAGAGCTCCTACTGGCTCAGCTATACCTGAAAGGAATGAATAGCCAAATGCTTTTTTCTTGTTTCCAGTAGCATGATATATGGGGACAGCCACAGCAATACCTTCCGGGATATTGTGTATCGCGATTGCAACAGCTATCGGGATACCTAATGAAGGATCCTTTATCGCTGAAAGGAAAGTGGCAAGCCCCTCAGGAAAATTATGGATTGCTATTGCAAGAGCTGTGAATACTCCAACGCGCATAAGTTTTTGATCTCTAACCTTCATATCCTCCACATCTCTCATTTCATGTGGATTTTCGCCAGATGGAACTAAAAAGTCTATCAGCGCTATCATTCCAATTCCACCAAAGAAGGCAAGAACATTTATCCAGCTACTTAATCCTGTTCCAACTGCCTCCACTAATGATTCTTCGCTTTTCACAAATATTTCTACGAATGAAACATATATCATTACCCCTGCAGAAAAGCCAAGTGATATTGATAAAAATTTAATATTTGTTCTTTTTGCAAACAGAGCCATGATGCTTCCGATACCAGTAGCTAGACCTGCAAAAACTGTCAGCATAAGAGCTGGCCAAAAATTTGTCATTTCCATCTGAACACCACCTGCAATGTTAGCTTTTAAATTATCATAACAGAATAACATAAAAATCAATACTTTTATAAATTTTCTCAGATTCTTGTTCTGAAATGCTAGTCAAGTTTTGGATCTCCGATTTCGCGTATCTGTTCTCATTTTTAAAATTCCTTCCTTGAGGAAGGTCCCTGCGAAGCAGGGGGAAGGTGAGCATTTAACTTTTAATTTTTTTTCGTTTTTACTAAACCCCATACCCTATAACCAAGACTCGATTTTTGAAGTTTCATCCGCTGAAAGCGCATATCCATGCCTTCACCTGGCATGCATATCCGTGTATTTCTCAACACGCATATCCGTCCGTTCTTTGGACGCAAATCCGAGCTGACCTTTAGCTCGCAAATCAGCATTTCAGTGTTTATGTACCGGTCGATGGACGAAGCGAGACGCGAGGCGAGCGTTGGACGAAACGGCAGTGATGGACGATGGACGGTTTATGCACCTATCGGTTCACGGCAAACGGTTCACGGTTCACGTCTTTTGAACCTTCGATGGACGGTGGACGATGGACCAAATGAAATGTTGGACGTTATTTCAGAAGTCGCATATCAATGGTTTTTTCTTTTGTTAGAATTGCAGTCTATCCCGTATTTCTTTATGTTTTTTTGCTCACAAAATTTGATACAATAAAATGGATATAACCCTACGTCTTTATAAATAATAACATAGTGTTTTATCCATATAACACTGGAGGATTTTATATATGAGAAGCACAAAGAACAATATTGAAAGAAAGATAAGAGCATGTTTCAAACATGATCATTTCGTTCACACCTCTTCACTTATTAAAATGGGCATGCATCCTAGAGAAATTAAGAGAGCACTGGAAAATAGATTGATAATCAGAATTAAACGAGGCCTATATATGCTTGCTTCTGCATACAACGGTCTTGAATCTGATCTAGTAGCGATTACTAAAGCAAGCAAATATACAGTGATTTGCTTGGCTTCAGCACTTCAGTATTATGAATTAACAACATATGTCTCACCAGAAATAACTGTTGGCGTTCCCAGTAATGTGAGACACCTCAGGTTCAAATATCCAGTAGTCAAACTATTTTACTTTGATAAAAATACATACCCAATTGGTATCACTAAAACAAAATCATCCTCTGGAACCATTAGAATATATGATCGTGAAAGAACAATATGTGACGCTTTCAGATTCAGAAGAAAACTTGGAGAAGATATCGCTGTTGAAGCACTAGCGAATTATGCAAAAAAGAAAAATTCAAATATCTCAAAACTTATGGAGTATGCTGAAATGCTTAGAATCAAAAATGTTATGACACCTTATCTTCTGCCTATTCTAAGATCAAATTTGGAGTGATAGTATGCAAAATATGGGAGCTTCTGTAAGAGCTAAACTACTCAATATTTCAAGACAAACAGATAGATCCAACGAGTATCTGCTAATACAATATTTCTATGAGAGATTTCTCTACAGACTGGGAAAGTCAGAATATAGAAATAATTTGATTCTAAAAGGCGGAATGTTGCTACTATCATTTGACTCTTTGGATAGATCGAGACCTACAAAAGATATTGATTTTCTTGCAAGGGGCTTTCCAATCAATGTAGATACCATAAAATCCATTATTGAGGAAATATTTAATTCCTCAGGCCTAGATGATGCGGTAGCATTTGATGCTAGCAGTATTCGCATTGAACAGATTGCTGAGGAACAAGAATATGTTGGATTTCGAGTCTTTTTTATAGCTAAATTGATTAATACCAGAATAAAAAACCGACTCCATCTTGACATCGGTGTGGGAGACAGCATTGTTCCAAGTCCAGTAGAAATGGAATATCCAGCAATCCTTGATTTCG
>JASMTM010000254.1:0-3708 GCA_041694295.1 Petrotogales bacterium | reverse complement strand
AATATTTTTCTTCTCCCCTGTAGGTAAACAATTTTCTCTTTCTGTAATTTAAAGTTCTGTGTGTTTTGGGATCGAAAAATGTGGAACTGTTGTAGTAGTTGTTACTGTACTTCTCTATCCAACCAAATAAAACTGCAGTATTTTTGGATCTGGATTTTTGTATAACCAGTTCAGTATCTTGAAAACTGTGCAGTTCTTTGTTCATTGTAAAACCTGTGAAAGCCATTTCAGGAAAAACTATTAGATCTGTACCCTCTTCTGTTTCGTTTATGATTTCAATCATTTTTTGTGTATTCAGTTTAGGTTTGCTATTTACTGGTTCAAATTCAACAAGGGCAAATTTCATTTTCTATCACACACTTTGATAATTTCATTAAGTCCATCAACAAGGATTTGTTGCTTTAAATAAGGTTTATCTTCATTTTCTTTAACCTGCATAGAGGAAAGAGGGTAATGGATAAAACCTGCATTTATATTAAGTTCTCTGGTTTCAATATGATGCATAACTGAGTAAAAAAGATAATTGCAAACATATGTTCCCGCAGAATAAGAAATACTAACAGGTATGTTGTTGTCTTCCAGTGCATTTTTTATTCTTCTGACAGGTAATGAGGAGAAATAAGCATTTTTTCCTCCCGGTATTACCGGTTTGTCAATTGGCTGCTCACCATTATTGTCCGGCATTCTTGCATCAATAATATTCACTGCAACCCTTTCGATGGATATGTTTTTCCTCCCCGCAGCCTGACCAAACATCAAAACGATATCGGGATTTTCAGATGATATTGTTTCGATTAGCTTATTTGCACAATCCTTAAAGGTTGTTGGTAATTTGACAGCAAAAATACTGGTTTTCATTTCCGGATATTGCTCAAAGTAAACGTTAACTGTCAATTCAGAACTATTTTCCTTTTCTTCTCCAAAGGGTTCGAAATAACTGATGAGTATTTTTTTCATTTGGACACCACCCTCCTTACTAAATAATACCTGAAAATGGCTTATTCTGAAAATCAAGGAAATTTGATAGAATTGTAAAAGAGGTGATAATAATGAAAACATTGGGAATTGAAGATCTGTATAAGTTTGTTAGTGTTGGAGCACCGGAAGTACTTGATAGCAATAGCTTTTTCTTCGTAGAAAAAGTTCTTAACAAAGAGAACAACGAATATCATTCAAATATCTGGAAGGCTGATATTAAAGAAAAAAGGATTTCTGCATTTACCAGCGGGAAGCACGATTCTTCTCCTAAAGTGAACAAAGAAACAAGAAAGCTTGCTTTCATGTCAAGAAGAGATAAGGAATCTAAAGAGTCGGAGATTTACGTGATGAATATTGATGGAGGAGAGGCACAAAAGATCTTTTCAACGAAGGATGTAATTCTTTCCTTAGAATGGTTGGACAAAAATCATCTTGGATACATATGTCTTTCGAAAAACGAAAAAAATGATAAAAATGATGACCGGGAAAAAGACAAAGATAACAAAGAAGAAAAAGATGATAGGAAGATAATTGAGATAGATGAAATTCCCTTCGTTTCAAATGGGATAGGTTTTCTTGAAGGAAGAACCAGAAAGGCATTTTTACTTGATATAGAAAGTGGAAAATCAAAACGGCTAACAGATTATGAACATATCTATTCATTGAAAGCTTCTCCGGAGGGCGACAAAGTCGCTTTAATGTTGCTTGAAAAGCCCGAGCAGTATCCTGAAATATTCAGCCTATTTGTCTTTGATCGCAAAAAGAATAAGATGGAGAAAATGACTTCAGATGATTACTCGGTAATGGACATGGAGTGGAAGGGCAATGAAACCATTTATCTGGTTTTAAATGACCATGAAAGAGGTTTTGCCACCAATGATTTCATAGGAATATTCTCTTTAAAGGAGAGGAAGTTAAATATCCTTACAAAAGAGAAGGATATACCTATGTACAACACATTGAACAGCGATGTTCGAGGTGGAGGCACAAAGGATATTCTCTCATATAAGGATAACTTCTATTTCTTACATAACAATGGACCAAATACTGCTATTTCCAGGATAGACGAGAAAGGGAACTTGAACAAAATAGAAGAAGTTAAGGGAAGCATAGATTCGATCAATATTATTTCAGATGATATGTTTGTAATAAACTATATGGATAGCCAGAAACCTCTTGAGGTCTATACACTCTCCCATGGAAAGATGAAACAGCTAACAAAATTCAACGGCTGGATTAAAAAATATAACTTGTCTGCACCGGAGCATTTTGCAGTAACCGCATCTGATGGGGAAAAGCTCGACGCCTGGATTATGAAACCCGTTGATTTCAAAGAAGGAGAAAAGTATCCTGCTATACTTGAAATTCATGGTGGGCCAAAAACAGCATATGGTTATTCTTTCATCCATGAAATGCAATTGCTTGCTTCTAAAGGATATGCAGTTCTCTTCTGCAATCCAAGGGGCAGTCATGGATACAGTTCTGAATTTGCAGATATTAGTGAACATTTTGGCGAGAGAGATTTTCAAGATATCATGGAGGTTATTGAAAAAGCACTAAACGATTTCGAATTCATCGACGAAGATCGTTTAGGAGTAACAGGTGGTTCATACGGTGGATTTATGACTAATTGGATCGTTGGGCATACGGATATCTTTAAAGCGGCAGTAACCCAACGTTCCATCTCAAGCTGGACGTCATTCTACGGTACTACTGATATTGGTTATTTCTTTTCAAAGTATCAAGTAGGAGGGGATTTCTGGGATAACGAGGATGGCTATAGAAGACAATCACCGTTGACCTATGTAGCAAATGTTGAAACACCGCTACTTTTCATACATTCTCTTGAAGACTTCAGATGCTGGGTACCAGAAGCAATGCAGTTTTTCACTGCTTTGAGAAGACTTGGCAAAGAAGCAAGAATGGTGCTCTTCCCGGGAGAAAATCATGAGTTATCCAGAGGAGGAAAGCCCATACATAGAGAAAAACGTCTCTCTGAAATAGTTAAATGGTTTGATAAATACCTCAAAGCTGGTGCAGATAAATGATAATCAGAGAAGCCACTCCCGAAGACAACGAAAAGCTCATTGAGATAGAGAAAAAATCCGCTCAGGAAGGAAAAATATGGTTAACATCTTTTAGAAAAGACTTTTTTCATAAGCTGAATTACTTTGACGAGCGGTTCATGCTGGTAGCAGAGGATGAAGATAATGGGGAAATTATCGGATGTGTGGGAGCAGGCTTTGGTGATTACTGGCTTGAAGGTAAAAAGCAAAGGGGAGCTCTCATGCTTGGTCTCAGAACGAATCCCAAATATAGGAAAAAGGTTGCCAGGTGGTTAAAAGAAGTAATTAATCAGATGGAAAAGATGCTCAGAAATTCAACAGCTGATTTTGCTTTTGGGAGTGTCAAATCAGATAACATCAATTCAATTAAAATTTTGAAGCATATGCATCTTCAAAAAACCAGGACCCTTAATTTCTATGTATTACCCGTTACTAGACCTTTGGGACCAAAGGAAATTGAGCTGGAAGATGAGCCACCGAAGGATATTCTCAATGATTATCTAGAAAAAAGGAAAGAAGAATACGATCTTGTTCCCCTTGATCTTGATAGGTGTTTCTTTGAAAAACTTAGAGATAAAAAAAGATTGACAGCTTTAAGATATAAAAGCGCACAGGCTCTTGTGTGGGATACATCAGGAGAATACGATATTGGGATAACCGTTTT
>JASMTM010000253.1:0-5575 GCA_041694295.1 Petrotogales bacterium | reverse complement strand
CCTCGTAGGCCGGGTTGAAAAAGATGTATTCAGCTTAGAATAATGTTTTATGCTACTCCCCTTCTCCTTCGAGGAGAAGGGGTTGGGGGATGAGGTGAAGCGCTCCAGGCGGAACTTTGATGTTTTGCGAATTCTGTTTAACGGATGGTTTATCAGGGCGCAGGAAATGGATACCAAAACGGAAGGATGCTCAATAGCTTCGGATTGGCATTCAATAACCCCGGATTGCACCTCAATAGCCCCGGATTGGTATTCAATAACCGCGGATTTGTATTCAACTACGTCTGATAGCTGCTCAATAAGCGCGGGATTGCCGGCTCAGTTGCCGGAGTTGCTGTCTATGTTGCCGGAACAATCTTCTAAGTCGTCTGAATTAATGTCTAAGTCGTACGAATTGCTGTCTAAGATGCCGGAATGAGCGTCTAAACTGTTGGAATGGCCGTCTAAGTTGTCGGAATCATTGTCTAAGCTGTTGGAATAGCCGTCTAAGTCGTCGGAATCGTTGTCTAAGTTGTCGGATTTAGTGTCTAAGATGCCGGAATGATTGACTAAGTGGTGGGAATTAGCGTCTAAGTTGTTGGAATTAGTGTCTAAGTTGTCGGAATTAACGGGAATGTTCATGGAACTGTGTCTTTTTATTTTTTGTGAGAGTGTTCATTAAACTGTGTCCAGAATTATAAAGGAATTAACTTTGAAAAATAAAGGACATGGGAAAAGACAATTTTGATTACGAAAAGTTTGAACAAGAAGCTGTTGAGGCGATAAAGTCTGGCAAAGAGGTATTTGGCAAAGAAGGGGTTTTCACTCCTTTGTTGAAACGGTTTTTAGAGAAAGGGCTGCAAATAGAAATGGACCAACACTTAAAGGACGATACTCAGCAGCAGAACAAACGCAACGGAAAGAGTACTAAAACCATAAGAGGCAGCAGTGGGTCTTTTGAGCTGTCGACTCCTCGTGACCGCCAGGGGAATTTTGAGCCGAAAGCTGTAGGGAAGCGGCAAGTCTTTTTAGGCGAGGATATTGAGGCGAAGATACTTTCCTTGTATGGAAAGGGTAACAGCTATGAGCAGATCCGCTCCCTGCTCCACGAGTTTTATGGATTGAAAATAAGTGCCGGGCAAATCAGCGAGCTCACTGATAAAATCATCCCGGAACTTGAACAGTGGCAATCCCGCCCATTGCGACGGATGTACCCGTTTATATGGTTGGATGCCATTCACTTTAAAGTACGGGTCAACGGTGCGGTGGAAAGCCGTGCCTTATATAATATTCTGGCATTGACCCCCGATGGGCATAAAGAGCTGCTGGGCCTTTATGTCGCTGTGGAGGAGTCGGCCACCATGTGGCTGCATATCCTGGAAGACCTTCAGAGCAGAGGGGTTGAAGATATACTGATTGTGAGCACCGATAATTTAAAAGGTTTCAGTGAAGCCATTGAAGCGTTGTATCCGAAAACCATGGTACAGTCATGTATTGTCCATCAAATAAGAAACTCGCTCAAATATGTCGTTTATAAAGACCGGCAACCTTTTACTTACGATATGAAAAGCATCTATAAAGCGCCCACCATAGAAGAAGCAGAGAAGGCCTTAGCCGCCCTGGAAAACAAATGGGCTGATAAGTATGCCCCAGCTATCCGGTCGTGGCAGAACAACTGGCACAAGCTTTCCACCTTTTTCGATTTCTCGAAAGAAATCCGGCGTATGATGTACACCACCAATACGATTGAAGGTGTTCATCGGCAAATGAGAAGGGTGACCAAAACCAAAGGAGCGTTTTCTTCAGAAATGGCACTGAAGAAATTGGTATATTTAAGCATCCGCGAAATCTCGAAGAAATGGGTCGGTAAACAGTCCAACTGGGGATTGGTAATGGCACAGTTAAAAATTAAATTTGGAGAAAGGTTTGACGATGAATGTTAATTTTTTCCAGCTTAAAAGCAAAGGGACTCATGGCCTTAAAACCTGTCAAGGGTATATAAACGGCCAGCCGCAGGCGCAACACAGGCCGCCCTTGACAGAACTTAATTCCATAAGTATGGAGGTGAGTTCTTTATAGGGCGGGGTGTGTGGAGTGGGGTTCTTCTTTTCTGTGTGGTTTGGTGTGCTTGACATGTTTGTCTTTTTTCGGAAATTCTTTATGGTTTTGTTAATCGTTTGGTAATTTTTTCTTTATATTAGTGGCTGCTAATTGTGGAAGTATGAGCCCATCCGGTAAACAGCAGCGCATTACATTGAGCCATGGACAGCACCGCGGCCACGGGGTGGTGTGGGTTGATTTTGCCTATAACAAGGATATCGTTGATCAGCTAAAAGCATTTGGTGGGCGGTGGAGCCAGAGTAACAAGCGATGGTATTTTTTAAAGGCTGATTTTAATCTTCATCGTTTTTTTGCGCAATTGAAAGGTTTATCGTGGGTGGATTATTCAGCGTTAAAGGAGGGGAACAGTTTCCGCGATGAAATTGGACCAGGTACTATCCACAATGATAAGGTCAGCAATGCACAAGCTAAACAAACTCTGGAAGTAACCTGTAATGAAAAAGAAAAGCTACTATACATAAAGCTACCCTATTCGCTTAAAGAGGCTTTTAAAAAGCTTGAAGGAGCATGGTGGCACAAAGGCAGGAAGCAATGGTCGGCAACAGATACTGAAGAAAACCGTTCTCACCTCACCGAAATACTCCTACAAGAACAAATCGAGCCGGAATTTAAAACGGTTTCCAGCATCAAAAAATCAAAAATTAAGCGCCCCGACCTCAAAAAGGCAGTGGCACCCGACGCTAAATTTATGAGACAGATGCTACTTGAAAACAAGGCGGAAAGTACAATCAGGCAGTACACCTGGTATGTCAAGTGGTTTTTAACAGTGAATCATGAAAAAGAAATAGACAAAAATGCAGGTGAGCTGGTAAAAGCCTTCCTGCAAAACCAAGTACTTGCAAGTGGTTACGGAAGAACTTCGCAAAACCAGGCTTTATCGGCATTGCAAAACTATTATCGTATTGTTTACCATATTGATTTGCATACCGAAACCATACCACGTCCAAAACACAAACAACCCCTGCCGAAGGTATTGTCGGAGGATGAATTTGTAAAAATGTACAGTCAATGCACTAATGAAAAGCACCAAATCATATTAAAGCTCATGTATGGGTGCGGACTACGCCGGAATGAGGTATGCAGTTTAAAAACCGAAGATGTAAACATGGAGCGAGAGCTGATTTTTGTTAAAGGCAAAGGAGGAAAATACAGGGCCATAAACCCTGGCAAGCGATTGATAGAGGATATAAAGTCTTATGTTAAGAATTTTAAGCCGGGAGTATATTTTATTGAAGGACAAACAAAAGGCAAATATTCCGGGTCAAGTATCGAAAAAATAGTTAAGCGGCTTGGCGAAAAAGCAGGATTAAAGCGCCATTTACATCCTCATATGCTGCGTCATACTTTTGCCACACACCATATGGAAAAGGGCACCGAATTGCGTTTAATACAAGAAGCGCTCGGGCATGCCAGCAGTAAAACCACAGAGATATACACAAAGGTAAGCCGCAAAAGTATAAAGAAGATGCGCAACCTTTTAGACGATATGGAAATATGAAATTGACTTATGAAACAAAAAAGAAAAAGCGGACAAAAAATCATAAGTTTGTCTGTATACTAACAAAATATGGAATGATTAACGGACAAGTTGTCCGTATATAAACGAGTTATAAGCCATTTAAAGAAGACAAATGAAAGCAACATTAACAATAATAATCCTTTTGTTCTTTAATCAAGTAATACTTGCGGATGAATGGATAAAAGAATACAAAAAGACATATACATCTCAGAATGGAATTTTTGAACTCGTAATTGTACCTACCTATGTTCCTAAAAATTATGAAAAGGAAATTAAGAAAAGAAAGGAGAATCCTGAAAAATATCTGAATAAGCCAATGAAGGATACAATAATTCCATGTCATGCAAAACTGTTCAAGAAAACAGGAAACTTCGGACTCCCAAAGTTAATCTGGGAAAAAGAATTAGTTAATCCAATAGCACCCTATGAAGCAATGATAACGAATGATGGAAAATTTGTAATAACTTTTGATGACTGGTACAAATTAGGTCAGGGGGAAAATGTAATGGTCGTATATGGGGAAAATGGAGACTTACTTAAAAAACATCAACTACATGAAATAACAAACTTACCTAAAACCCGACTATCAGTTTCAGTGACTTCAATATGGTGGTATTTAGGACATGAAACTTATTCAGAACAACCTGACAAATTAAAAATCTTGATTGTAGACAAGAATTCTGAAATTGAACAAAGAATTTATAACTTAGAAAAATT
Source organism: Petrotogales bacterium (assembly GCA_041694295.1). GTDB lineage: Bacteria > Thermotogota > Thermotogae > Petrotogales > Kosmotogaceae > JASMTM01. Next base: position 1,239 of record JASMTM010000253.1, on the reverse strand, counting down.
GAAATTTGAAGAATAATAAACGGCTTATAACAGCAAATCATAGCCCATAGCCGTTTTAGTGCTATCAAGACAAATGAGTAGAAACAAAAACATACGAGTAACCAATAAACATAATGCAAGTGAACGGCTACGGGCCATATTTGCAACACGTTATGGCACATATTAAAAAAAGACGATGTTTCAAATAAATGAGGAGAAAATAGAGAAAGAATTTATACGATTAGCGGAATCAATTCTGTTAGAAAAACAATTAATCGTAAACGAGGCAAGATTCAATTTTACGGAAATTGAGTTTTATTTCTATTCAAAAACTCATAAAGACGCTTTTACTCATGAACACGAAATGGAGGCAGGCAAATGGCGTTTTCACAATCAAGGATTCGACATAACTTTAAGAGGTGAAAATGGATTTGGCGGAATATTAATAAGAGGCGTTGAATTTGCAGGAAAATTCACCAATGGACCACGCCGAGTTTTGTTTGAAGTAATGCAATATTTAAACGGAGTAACTGAAGTTGAAAATAAAATTGGAATTATAGACAAGAAAAAAGAAAACCAAACAATTTTTAAGACCTTCAGACATGGACTAAATGAACCTTCAACTAATTTACCATGTGACAATCCTGACTATTTCAAAAAAGCAAAATATCGATTTATAATAAAACCCCAATCATTTGACAGAAAACAATTTACTGGTTCAGAAATAATTGCTAAAGATTTTAAGAATAGTGATTTATCTAAGGAGTTTTTAGGTTACGAGATAAAACAATGATAACTGATAAAGAAACAAATACAATTTACTTTTCAGAGAAATTAAAAACAGATTTCCCGAAAACATGCAATCAAATAATTGAAGCGTTAAAGTCAAAAGGGATTGAACCTAAATTTCTTCCTAACACAAATGATATTTGGGCAAGAGATTTCATGCCTATTCAAGTTTCAGAAAATAAATTCATTGAATATCGATACGACCCAGATTATTTGCAGGCAAAAAAATACAGAAAACTTAAATCCTATCCAGACATCATTTGCGATTCAATTGGAATAAAAACGGTGAAAACTGATTTAATAATTGATGGCGGAAATGTAATTAAATCGAAAGATTGCGTAATTCTAACTGACAAAGTCGTTCTGGAAAATAAAGATTTTTATACAAAAGAAAAACTAGTCGGTAAACTCAAAGACTTATTTAAAATTGAAAAAATCGTTTTAATTCCTTGGGACAAAAATGAGCCGTAT
>JASMTM010000252.1:0-26659 GCA_041694295.1 Petrotogales bacterium | reverse complement strand
GATGCCTTTAACGAAATCCTGCCATCGTTTTCGAAATCGTAGTTATTTAATGGAAGTTTGTATAATATCGTTATTATTACTTTTTCATCATCTTTGCTATCGGCACCTGCCATGCCAAAGAATGAATAATCTATATCTTCAGGATTGAGTTTTGTTACTTCGAAACATTTGTTAATTATTTTTTTGAGTTCCTTAAGTGAGTTTTCAATTCCTACGGTTTGAAAGTTGGCTCCTTTTCCTTTTATTTTGCATAATACAGAGCCATTTGTTGTACAAATTGTGCCCATAGTTTTTGTGTTTCCCACATCGACTCCAAGACAGTATTTCATATAATCACCTTATAATCCATAGAGATTGCGGATGCCATCAAGAAAGAAAATGGAAATATATCCAGCCAGTGCTATGAAAGGCCCAAATGGAATACGATAATCAAGTTTAATTTTTTCAGATTTTGCTGCTTTGATTACAATAAAAGTTAATAATGCAATCACAGAAGAGAGCATTATGGTAAATAGTATTCCAATAAAGCCAAGCGAGAGCGCCAGTATCGCAAGAAGTTCAACGTCTCCAAAGCCAAAAGAATCCTTTTTGAAGTAATTTGCAAAGAAATAAAAAATAATCATTAATCCAAATACGATAACTGCCTCAACGAGAATCCCTGGCCAATCATTCCTTAAGTATGAAAAAGTTGCTGCTCCAATCCCGGTAATGATTAATCCTGTATCCGGAATAATCATCACTTCAATATCAATAAATGAAACTATTATTAATCCCGAAAAAACAAGACATAGTGCAAGGCTCTGATAAAGAGGAAAATAAACAGAATTCAGCACAAAAGCAATCGCAGTTAAAGACTCAACAACCGGATACCTGGATGAGATACGTTCTTTGCAATATCTACATCTGCCACCGAGTAAAACATAGCTAACTATTGGAATGTTGTCTTTCCAGGATAATTCATGACCACAATAGGGACAAAAACTTCTTCTGGGAACATTTATGGAAAGGTCTTTTCTTGGAAGCCGATAGATTACCACATTGAAAAAACTGCCGAAGACCGCTCCAAGAATGCCGAAAAGAAAATGGATCAATATATTTCACAGACCTTTCTCTCTTCTTCATTCAAAAACTCTTCAAAAAGTTCCTTTTTGCCGTAAAAATACCAAAAACGTTCATCTTTAAATTCTTTAAGCAACTCGCAGGCCTTTTCTTTAAGCCCAAGTTTGATGTATGGTACAATAAGTATTATCTTTAGATGTTCAAGATCTGGCGACGTTTCAAGAAGCTTTTCAATTACATTTTTTGCTTTTTCGAAGTTGCCTTCTTCAAATTGTATTCTTGACCATATTTCTATATCGCTACTATAAACTGGCTCAGCATTAAGTATTTGCTTTTTATGTTCTTCAGCTTTATCATCCTTACCCATATCTGTCAAAATATTCATTAATTGATATCTTGCTAAAAGGTTCTTTTCATCGTTTTCAATAAGCGTTTCAAGAATATTTACAGCTTTTTCCTTTTCGTTTTGCATGAGATAAGCATCTGCTAACATGAAGTACGTAACGATGTGATTGGGGGCAATACTTATTTCATGTTCCCAGCATTCTATAGCTTTGTTGCATTCACCGTTGTTGAAGTACATCTGGCCAAGGGAGGAATACGCTGAAGCCAGAGTGGGGTCTTCATCAATGGCTTTTTCAAGCCATTTTTTTCCTTCATCCATTTTACCTTCTTCAAGGAACAAAGTACCCTTCAGTTCATAAGTCCCCGCAATATCATAACCAGATTCTAACAGTAAATCGAGATAAGAATGAGCTTCCTTATACTGATCTTTGTCCGCAAAACGCATAACCATATCTTTATAACCGCTAAAAGTTCCGTTTTTTAATTTGTTTATATTTATACCTGTTTCTTCCATGTATCTATTGAATTCATTGAAATATATTGGTGAATACATCTCAGGGTCGAGAATTTCGTCATAAATATCACTCAGTTTGTTCAGGGTTTCAAGTGATTCTGAAATAATACTCTCTTTAAGTTCATCAATTGCAAGCTGAATATCACCATCGTAAATAAGATCAACAACTGCTATTGAAAATGGGAACAATTCATCAAGTCGATAAATCTCTTCATTAATTCTTAGATTAATAGTAAACATATAAATGCCTCCTGATTGATGTGTTTAACTATTCTTAGTTAAACTATACCACAGCAACAGTCCAATTATTAGAAACAACATCGCTACTTTAATGAAGTAAAAATGAGCTGTGTAAAGAGATTGTGGATTTTTCAGGACAGGTTGTAGATAAAGAAAAATTTTCATAACTGATGGGCATTGTTTTTAAATGTTAAAATTAAGCAAAATGAAAAAAGGAGGAATATTTATGAGTGAAAAGATAATAAGCATCCTAAAATTTGCAATTGCAAGGGAAAAGGAAGGTGTTTCATTTTACGAGGAAAAATTGGCCAGAGCAAAAACTGATGAGGTTAAAGATATACTTGAGAAATTAAGAGATATGGAAAAAGACCACGTTAATTATATTAGAGAGGCTTTAGAAAAAGCAGGCAGGGGTGACGAAATAGTTCTAGAAGAATTAAAGGAACCCCGGATATTTGAAAATCGAGAAAGTGTAGAACTTAAAGGTTTTGATATTAACGATATTGTTGGTGATATTGCCATTTTAAGAATGGGGTACCTTATTGAAAAAGATTTCGAGGATTTCTATGATGATCTGGCAGAAAAAACAGAAGCTGAACCTGCTAGAAAATTGCTTTTACATTTGTCCACATGGGAAAATGAGCACAAGAATAGTCTTCTAGATTTATACAATTCTTTGATGAAAGAATACTGGAATATTCAAGGTTTCACGCCACTATTCTAAGATAAGCTCGACTGTCAAAAAAAGCTTTTTACTTAAAGAAGATTTTTGATTTTCACAAACTACTTCGTTTCAATAACCATTGATACTTCTTTTTGATGGATAAAACAACATATCAATAATGGACTATGAACGCAACTTTTAACTAAAAGTAAAAATATTGAAATACAATAATACTATAATAAAATCAGACAATATTACTCTGATAATAATTATGCATATCTTAGTTGAGTGATAACAAACTCATTTTTGGCTATTAAACGGAAGAAACGATAAACCAGTTTTTTCATGTAAAAAATTACTTTAAAAATGTCAAACAGGAGGATTTTATATGTCAAAGACAATACAAATTTCTGTTGATTGGTTAGCAAATCTATTACCTGATGGTTGGCCAATAAAAAGTTCAACACTTATAACTGGCCCTGGAGGTTCGGGGAAACCACTTATCGGCAATGCGATTATCGATGCCTGGCTAAAAGCAGGTGGAGGAGTCGTATTAATGTCACTTCAATATCCTGAAAAGCATTTTCTATATGAAAGCTTTCAACGTGTTGTGGGATACGATCTTTCTAGTTATGAAGACCAAATAGTTTTTGTTAAATTTGACCCTGAAGCTCAGAGGGTTGGAAAAGCTAAAAGGCAGAGTTTTTCGTCAAACCTTGTTTATCCAGAACATTGGGATCAGACCCTGGATCAAGCTTCAGAAATATTGAATAGACAAAAAGAATCCCCTGGAATACTCCTTTTTGCTTCTGCTTTAAATCTGCTGTTTTTTTCTCCAACTTATCGTTCGTCTATTTTAGACAGCATTATAAAAACGATGAGAAACTCCAGGTTTTCTACATTGTTTGCAGCGAGCTCAAAACCGCATGCGGATCTTGTTAACAGAATTGCATCACAAGCTGATAATTTGATTTATACAGACAAACCAGGAAAGGAGATGTCTCTTTATCTTAAAATTGAACGAATGAAAGAGGTTCGATTTAATGATAATCGAATTCACATTCCTATTCCTGCTTCAGAACTCGAAGCAACAAAGGATATAGCCGAACACAGTAGAAAAAGAGTAATTCCTGAAGTTTCCAAGATCTAATTATAGGTCAATCATTACAAGAGTGAGATTATTATTTATTGATGTTTCAGTATTGTTTTTTTAGAGATAAGGCTTCTTATACTATTTTTTTGTTTTCTTTTTGTTTTTACCCTTATTTTGATTTTCAATCACAAAATCAATTTCCATTGTTGTTTTATCAGCGCGTACCACTCGTACTTTAAGCTCATCTCCAATTCGGTATACCTTTTTCTTATGTTTTCCGACAAGTACATTACTGTCTTCGTTGTACTCATAATAATCATTCATAGTAGATATATGAACAAGACCATTGATGGTTTTTTCAGGAATCTCAACAAACAAACCAAATTTTGTTACATCAGTTATTATTGAGTTAAAAGTTTCTCCAATTCTGTAGCTCATATACTCAATTTTTTTCATATCTCTTAAATCCCATTCTGCTTCGTTGGCTATTCTTTCTCTTCTTGAACAGTGGTCGGTTATTTTAGGCAAAATTTCTTCATAATTTTCTTTAGTTTCTTTGTCAGGATGACCGTTGAGTATGTAGTCCTTCAATAGTCTGTGTACCATAAGATCGGGGTAACGTCTTATTGGTGAAGTAAAATGTGTGTATGCAGTGGAAGCAAGACCAAAGTGCCCAATGTTTTGATCTGAATAGATTGCTCTTTGCATACTTCTTACAAGGAGTCTTTCTACGGATGTATGAAGAGGGTGATCCTTTGTTTTATCGAGTATTTTTTGCATAACATGTGGGTTTATATTGTTTGGTATTTTAATATTTAGATTCAGTGCTTTAAGATAGTTTTTGAGTTGAAGCACTGAATCAGGATCCGGTTCATCGTGAACCCTATAGACAAAGGGTATTTTTTTAGAATCGAAAATCTCAGCTATTGCTTCATTAGCCTTTATCATAAATTCTTCGATTACAACTTCAGATTCTCCACGCTCAACAGGAATGATATCTTTTACACGCCCTGATTCATCTCTTATGATTTCTACCTCCCTTGAGGTAATATTCATTACTGAACCGCGCTTTCTCCTGCTTTCTCTGAGAACATCTTTTAGTTCTCTTGCTATGAAAAGAGATTCTTTGACCACACGCATTTTTTTCATTAATTGTTCGTCAGTATTTCCTTCATAAAGTTTGTTAACTTCATTGTATGTTAGTCTACTAACAGAACTGATTACACCTTTATGGATCTCCTTTTTAACTGTATTTCCGTTTTCATCAATTTCCATCTCAACAGACATAGTCAGTCTATTTTTTCCCTGTTTTAATGAACATATGTTGTTTGAAAGTTCAAAGGGCAGCATAGGAATAACTGTATCCAATAAATAAACTGATGTTCCCCGTTCATAGGCTTCGTTATCCAGAGCAGAATTGCTTTCCACATAATGTGATACATCAGCAATGTGTACATCCAGCTTAAAGTGTCCATTTTTTAACTTCTTTACAGAAACAGCATCATCAAAATCCTTGGCATCCTCACCATCTATTGTATAGACAATTTCGTTTCTGTAATCTTTCCTTTTCGTCAATTCATCTTCTGATGGTTCCGCAGCAACCTTCTTAGCCTGCGAAACTACATTATTAGGAAACTCTCCAGGCTCAGGAAGTCCATGCTTGTATATGACCACAGGAAGATCAATGTTTGGATCTTCAACATTGCCAAGTACATGTTCAATTTTCCCTTCAGGATTTCTTCCCGGTGAGGGGTAGCTTGTTACTTTTAGAAGTACTTTTTCATTAGGTTTGGCCCCATTAAAATTCTCAGGAGCAACATAAAAATCATATTTAAACTTTGGATCATCAGGAATTACAAAAGCAAAAACACCTCTTGTGGTAAATGTACCAACGATTTTTTTAGACTCTCTTTTTATTATCTTGGCTACTCTTCCTTTTGGAGGTTCTTTTCTACTATCAGTGATTTCAACAAGCACGCGATCTCTGTGCATTGCAAATCCAGTCTGCTCTGCAGGAACAAAGGCCTCACTACCTGAGTCAAGCCTTACGTAAGCGCCAGTTCCCTTTCTAGTAAACTGTATAATCCCTGCCAACATATTATCTCCAGGCAAAGAATATCTTGCTTTTGAGCTTTTAAAAACCTCTCCAGCGTATATCATTTCTTTGAGCATTTTTCGCAATTGGTTCCGTCGTTTTTTGTCTTTAATATCAAATTCTTTACAAATTTCCTTGAAAATTGGCGGCTTATTACTGCGCTGTTTTAAGTATTTTTTAATATCGTTTTTACTGATTTTCAAAAAAATCACTTCCTTATTTATCAGTAATTTCCAGTTATCATTATACATCAATTCTCAAGTGAGTTTCCTTTTAGAAAATAATTTGCGTGGTATAATTTAAGTTAGATGTCAAAAGTAATAGGAGGGGTAGCGAGTGAAAATAGGAATTCTTACAGGTGGAGGAGACTGTCCTGGTTTGAATGCAGTTATCAGAGGTATAGTTGAATCTTCACCAGAAGAAGTTGAAGTTATTGGTATCAAACATGGCTGGCAAGGTTTGATAGATGGTGAATATACAACACTTAGTGATGATGATGTTGAAGGGATTCATATAATTGGAGGAACAATACTGGGTACCTCAAGAACAAATCCTTTTAACAGTGAAGAACAAAGAAAAAAAGTGGAAGAAAATATTGAAAAGCTAAAGCTTGATGCGATTATAGCAATAGGTGGTGACGATACATTAACTGTTGCCGCTAAGCTTGCTTCTCTTGGTTATAACGTGATAGGTGTTCCTAAAACAATTGACAATGATGTCTCCAACACCGATTATACATTTGGATATCATACAGCTGTTAACGTTGGAGCAGATGCAATTGACAGGTTACATTCTACTGCAAAATCCCATAACAGAATTATTCTGGTTGAACTTATGGGAAGAGATGCTGGCTGGATAACACTTGAAGCTGGATTAGCAGCTGGTGCTCATCTGATTCTAATACCCGAATACCCAATGACTCTGGATGAAATCCTTAAGTATGTAAACAAGAGAATGAAAGAGAAGAGTTACATGGTTATTGCTGTAGCGGAAGGGTTCAAACCAGTTGAACTTGAAAACATCATTGGTGACAAAAGCGAAATTGACGCGTTTGGCCATATTAGACTTGGGGGTATAGCCCATTATCTATCCGAAATAATTAAAGATAAAACCGAATATGATACCCGATCTGTTGTATTGGGCCATCTTCTACGAGGAGGAACACCTACAGCTTTTGACAGAATTTTGGGAACAAGATATGGTGTTCATGCTATGAAGCTTGTTTTGAGTAAGGACTTCGGTAGAATGGTAGCATTAAGAGGAAATGCAATAGTGTCCATACCAATCGATTATGCTATAGCAACAAAGAAATTTGTACCATATGAATACTATAAACTTGCTGAAATCTTCTTTGGGTAGTGATTTTTAGTGCAAGAACAGTCTATTTATGTTAAGTGGGCCTGGAAAGTACTTAAAGAATATTTTTATAAGGGAAGACTGCCGGAAATCGAAAAAGATTTTCCTGAAGATTTAAAAAAGGAAGCTGGATGTTTTGTTACTCTACACAAAAAAGATGGTTCTTTAAGAGGTTGTATAGGTACCATAACCCCTACCAAAAGAACATTGGCAGAGGAGATTAGAGATAATGCTATTGCATCTGCTTTGAGGGATCCTAGGTTTCCAGCTGTCAAAAAGGAAGAACTTGAAGAGCTGGTGATAAACGTTGATGTACTGGAAAAACCTGAGGAAACAACTATCGATGAACTAGATCCTCAGGAATATGGTGTAATTGTTGAAAAAGGATGGAGAAAAGGTGTTTTGCTTCCTGACCTTGAAGGTGTTGATACTGTTAAAAAACAGCTTTCAATAGTACTTAGAAAAGCCGGTATTAGCCCTGAAGAAGATTACAAAGTCTATAAATTTAAGGTTAAACGGTACCATTAATTGGGAGGGATCTTATGAAGCCGGCTATCTATTTTGATGAATTGGAAAATTCTGTGATTGAGTGTTTATTATGTCCACATCATTGCAGGATAAAGCCTGGAGATGCCGGTATATGTGGAGCAAGAATAAATAGGAATGGTATGCTGTACTCTCTGAACTATGGTGAATTAACCTCAATAGGTATGGACCCTGTTGAGAAAAAGCCCCTCTACCATTATAGGCCGGGTAAATCTGTACTTTCTGTTGGATCCTGGGGCTGCAATATGAAATGTCCTCATTGTCAGAACTGGAGTATAGCAACGAAAAGACCAAGGCATATTCAATTGGTAAAGCCAACACAATTATTGAGGATAATAGATAGTGAAGATTCTTGGGGTGTTGCTTTCACATACAATGAGCCAACTGTTTTTTTTGAATTTATACTAGATACAGCGAGGGTAGCAGCCAAGACAGGTATTGAAACCTTGTTGATAACAAATGGATACATAGAAAGGGATCCTTTAGAGTTGCTTATTCAATCTGTAAGTGCAATGAACATTGATCTAAAAGGATGGAATGATGATTATTACATGAAAGAACTGGGAGCAAAAAAAGAGTATGTTTTAAGAACTATTGAGAGAGCCGTAGAAGTGGGTGTCCATGTAGAAATTACTACCCTGATAGTCACAGGTAAGAATGACTCACTGGAAGAGTTAGAAGAGGAATTCAAATGGTTATCATCCCTTTCAAAAGATATTCCACTTCATTTGACACGTTATTATCCTGCATATAAAGCAGAAATGCCTGCCACTAATATCGAACTGATGAAAGAAGCTCATAAAATAGCCAAAAAATACCTCAATTATGTTTATCTTGGAAATGTTCCTGAGATGGAGGAGGGAAATACTTACTGTCCGGAATGCGGAGCACTTCTTATTAGAAGAAAAGGCTATAATATTGAGTTAGAAAAGCTGGATGAAAAAGGCAGGTGCACCGAGTGCGGAAAAGAGATTCCAATAATCTTGTAAACAAGATAATTGTTTATAGCGTTCTTCTCATAAGTGCAATCAGTGTTTTATTATATATTTACTTCAGCAATGAAAAACCTCTTTATTACAAAAGAACTGAATATTTCCTTGGAACCTATGTAACTGTTAACGTTGCATCTGAAAAGGTTTCTTCTGTTGAGCTTGCAAGCAGCGCTTTTCAGGAAATAGCGAGAATTGATTCAAAATTTAGAAAAAACAGTGAAAATATGAGATCAATAAATGCATCCGGGGGAAACTGGGTTTTTGCTGATGAGGAAACACTTCATATAATCGAAGCCTGCTTAGAGGTTTCAGAAAATACTGATGGAGCCTTTGATCCGACGGTTTATAGGCTTGTTGAATTGTGGGGGTTAGCATCTACAGATTCAACACCTTCTATTCCTTCAGACAACAATATCGATGAAGTGATGAATACAGTGAATTATAAAAATATCATAATGGACAAAGATAATGATAGAATAAAGCTTTTAAATAATTCTATGATTGATCTTTCCGGAATTGCAAAAGGATATGCAGTGGATAGAGCTATAGAAAAAATAAAAAGCATGGACCCCGATGCTACCGGTTATATTGATGCAGGCGGGGATATTGGAATTGTTGGACCGAAGTATGGTGAAAGACCGTGGGTGATAGGAATCCGACATCCGAGAAGTGACAGCGCTGATAATGCGATAGAATATCTAAAAATGTACGAAGGGGCAGTTGCTACTTCAGGAGACTATGAGCGTTATTTTATAGAGAACGGAATTCGTTATCACCATCTTATAGATCCAAAAACTGGAAGACCAGCAAGAAATAATACAATAAGCGCAACGGTTATTAATAAGAGCGCGATGTTAGCTGATGCCTATGCAACAGCTGCCTTTATAATGGGAAAGTCGCCCGGAATCACTTTTTTACCCAGATATGGGTCACTGGTGTTGCTGATTCAGGAAGATCTAAGCATTTACAAATCACCAGGTATAGAAGGCTATACTGGAAAATGAAACTAATAGGGAAGCATGATTGGTTATTAATAGTCTTAACTGGATTTTTGATTTCGATTACTTTATTGCCCTTTAACAATGGATCAAGCTACAATGCATTTGTGTATATCAATAGTGAAATGACCTTAAAAATTGACTTGACTAAAGATGGTACATATTCAATTATGGAACATGTAGTTGTTGAAGTAAAAGACAAAAAAATTAGGATAAGGGAATCTGACTGTCCTCAGCAGCTTTGTGTAAAGATGGGATGGGTATCAACACCGGGCGTGCCGATTGTCTGTATACCAAACAAAATAATGGTCATCATAGAGACCGATCTCAATAATTTGGATTATGATGTGATTACTCAATGAAAACTAAAGAAATAACGTTACTTTCGGTCTATGTAGCAATGGGGAGCGTACTTTATTTTTTGGAGACTTTTCTACCTTTGCCCAGTATCGTTCCTGGTGGGAGATGGGGGTTTTCAAATCTTGTTTTATTAGTTGCTTTACCGAGAGTTTCCTTAAGTAGTTTGCTGCTTATAGCCGCTGGTAAGAGCACCATAGGAAATATATTATCAGGAAGGTTGATGACGCCAGGATATGTAATGGGACTCGGAGGCGCAATAGTTGCGGTTTTAGTTATGTGGTCACTTTACAGATCGAAAATGAGTTTTGGATATCTGGGAATTAGTCTAACCGGAGCACTGGCAAATAATTTTTTTCAGCTGCTTTTTGCAGGAGTTTTCATAATGGGTACCTTTAGGGTTATAACTATATTCCCTTACTTTGCATTGGTTGGAAGTATATCGGCCATAATTAACGCTCTTATTGCGCATAGAATTAGAGTGAAAAGTGGTGATTTTTTATGAAATTAATATTGGCTTCTACCTCTCCAAGAAGGAGAAAGCTAATAAAATTACTAGGATTGCCATTTGAAAGTGTTTCACCAAAGAATGTGGAGGAACACCTTGACTCTTCCAAAATTTCTATTTTGTTGGAAGAATTGAAGGAATTGTCGAGAAAAAAAGCGATGAGTGTTAGTAATGATTATAGTGAAGATATTGTTATAGGAGCAGATACAATTGTTGTACATAATGGTAGGCTACTGGAAAAACCCACGGGTGCAGATGATGCCATTAAATATTTGAAGCGACTATCTGGAGACACTCATACTGTGTATACTGGGGTGACCTTATCAAGAAAGAACAAACAGATTACATTTATTGAAAAAACATATGTTACGTTTCGAAAAATCCCAGATAAAGTAATTAGAACTTATGTAGGGACGGGTTTACCACTTGATAAAGCCGGTGCCTATGGAATTCAGGATTTTGGGGCGTTATTTGTTGAAAAGATATCAGGTGATTTTTATAATGTAATGGGTTTTCCTGTAGGAAAAATTTGGGAATATCTTTTGAAATGGGGTGTGGCATTTGACGAAGAAACAACCTGGTCTTCCAAGGGAGAAATTTTTTGAAAAAGGCCCGGCTTCTCTATCGGATTATGAGTTAGTTGCTATATTACTAAGAACAGGAACAAAGGGAACGAATGTACTTGAGTTATCTAAAAAAATCCTCGAAAAATATGGCTCTTTGACGCATTTGCTAACAGCAGAATGCAGTGAACTTGCCGAAGTAAAAGGACTAGGTATTGCCAAGGCTGTTAGTTTGAAGGCTGCTTTAGAGATTGGGAACAGGGTGTTCAAGGAATTGGTTACCAGAACAGATTTACCGCTTAAAGAACCCAAAAGTGTTTACTACTTGTGTAACGATATGAGCTTCTTGGATAAAGAGGTTGTAAGGGTTATATCTCTTAATAACAAGTTAAACTATTCTGGTATGGATACGATCAGTGTTGGAATTGTGGACGCGTCGCTGTTGCATCCTAGGGAGGTTTATAGACCAGCAATAAAAAAGTCTGCTTCGGCGATTATCCTGGTTCACAATCATCCTTCTGGAATACCCGATCCAAGCACAGAAGATGTTGAGATAACAAAGAGACTTTCTGATTCTGGTGAAATGCTTGGTATCAAGATGGTCGATCACGTTATAATTGGTAAGGGTAAATGTTACAGTTTTGCGGCTGGCAAACAATACATCGTTCCGGAGGTGAAAAAAGGTGATTTCGAGAGAGAAGGCATATGAGCTGGTAAAAGAAAATATTAAACAGAAAAATCTTATTAAACATGTGTTAGCTGTTGAGAGCGTCATGAAGGCACTTGCTAGGAAACTAAATCAAGATGAGGAAAAATGGGGATTGTCAGGGTTGTTACATGATCTTGACTATGAAGAAACGAAGAATGATTTTGAAAATCATGGCAAAAGAACCGTTGAGATGCTTTCTGAATATAATGTTCCTGATGACATAAAGAATGCTATTCTGGCTCATTGTGGAAAAAAGGAAAGAGAAACCTTAATGGAAAAAGCAATATACGCAGCTGACCCCGTTACGGGTTTTATTGTTGCGGCTGTACTAATAAGAAAAGGAACAACTCTTGAAGATCTGGATCTAGATTTTCTTTTGAATCGCTTTAAGGAAAAATCATTTGCAAGAGGAGCCAGTAGAGAACAGATGGAAAGTTGTAAAGATTTTGGAATGACTCTGGAAGATTTTTTGGTGCTTTCATTAAATGCTATGAGAGATATTTCAGAGGAGCTTGAATTATAGGAGGGTGAATCTATGAATGTTTATAAAGAAGTTCTTAGGGTCATTGAAGATTATAAAAACAATTATTCTCCGACAAACCGGAATGTATCTGATGGAATTCAATTAAATCAATATATCGATCATACTCAGCTTAAGCCTCAAGCAACTCCTGAACAAATAGTGAATTTATGCAAAGAAGCCATAGACAATAATTTCAAAGCTGTCTGTGTTAACAGTTCATATCTTCCGCTGGTTAGCGAAGAACTTGAACAAACAGATATCAAAAAAGCGATTGTAGTAGGATTTCCACTGGGAGCTGTATCAACCAGTGTTAAGGCCTATGAAACAAGATGGGGTCTGGAACATGGAGCAGATGAGTTTGATGTTGTTATAAATATTGGGCTTTTGAAGAGTAAAGAATATGAATACGTTCTGAAAGAACTGCGAGAAGTGGTAAAATCAGCTGGAGGGAAAACTGTTAAAGTAATAATTGAAACGGCATTATTAAATATTGAAGAAAAGATCGCGGCCTGTGTTCTTGCAAGGTTGAGCGAAGCAGCTTTTGTAAAAACTTCAACCGGTTTTAGTACTGGTGGTGCTACGGTTGAAGATGTTTCTTTAATGAGATATGCATCAGGAGGGCTTAGGGTTAAAGCTTCAGGTGGAATTAGAAGCAGAGACGATGCCATTTCAATGATAAAAGCTGGTGCTGATAGAATTGGAACGAGTTCGAGTATAAAAATTGTTGCAGAATAAAAATATACATGTCGCGGGGGGATGAAAATGGATCTGTGTACACTGAGTGTTAAGGACTTTTTAAAAAAGGTTGCAGAAAAATCGCCAACTCCAGGAGGCGGAGCAGTTGGAGGAGTGGTAGCTGCGTTAGGCGCTGCACTGGGAGCGATGGTTTCACGCTTGACCATTGGTAAAAAAGGATACGAAGATGTAGAAGGACGTATGGAAAGTGCACTTGAAACAATGGAAAATGAAATCAGTTATCTTTCTGATCTTGTAAACAAAGATGTCCAGGCTTTTGATCAAGTAATGGCAAGCCTTAAAATGCCGAAAAACACTGAGGAAGAGAAAGCCACAAGAACAGTAAAGATTCAACAGGCTTTAAAAACTGCTATCGAGGTTCCTTTTGATCTCGCCAGAAGATGTAAGAACATTATCGTAGCTCTTGAAAAGATAGCTAAATGGGGTAACTTAAACGCAATTTCAGATGTTGAATGTGCAGCTCATTTATTAAAAGCTGTTTATTATGTAGCTCGATCAAATGTAGAGATCAACATGAAAACGCTAAAAGATAAGCATTATAATGAATGGATACATGAAGAAATGTCTCAACTCGAGAATCAAATAAATAAGAGTTTTGATCGGATAATTGAAGTTATTGAGAAAAGGAATGCTTGAATTTGAAGTATTAAGCAGGGATAAAAAAACTCGTGCCAGACGTGGCAGAATTATTACCAGAAAAGGAAGTATTGAAACCCCTGTATTTATGCCAGTCGGAACAAATGGTACGGTTAAGGGACTATGGCAACACCAGTTACTGGAAATAAATACACAAATTATATTAGGTAATGCTTTTCACTTATACCTGAAACCGGGATTGGAAGTTTTAAAACATTTTAGCGGACTGCATAAATTTATGAACTGGAATAAACCAATCCTAACTGATAGCGGAGGATTTCAGATTTTCAGTATAAGAGAAAAGACAGTAACTGATGACGGGGTTATTATTAAATCCCCACTTGATGGAAGCTGGAAAAAGATAACACCAGAACTTTCAATGAAAATCCAGCAGATTATTGATAGCGATATCGTTATGGTATTTGATGAATGCTTACCTCCAGAAGTTGATAAAAGTTACGTTGAAGAATCTGTTGACAGAACAACAGCATGGGCACAACGTTGTTTAAATGTTCACGATGAAGAAAGAGCCATTTTTGGAATTATTCAAGGAGGATTCTACAAAAAACTACGAGAGAAGAGTGCCAGAGACATAACATTACTCGATTTTGATGGTTTTGCAGTGGGTGGTTTAAGTGTTGGTGAAGATTTCGATATTACGAGTAAAGTTTTGAGCTTTACAGTAGATTTTTTGCCTGATAGTAAACCAAGGTATGTGATGGGTATTGGTAGTCCAGATTTGATTATTAACGCTGTTGATAACGGAATAGACATGTTTGACTGTGTTTTACCTACAAGAATTGGGCGGCATGGTACAGCATTAACATGGAATGGAAAAGTAAATTTAAAAGCTGCCAAGTATAAATATGATGAAAGACCTGTAGATCCCGAATGTAATTGTCGCGTTTGTAGAACCTATTCTCGGGCATATTTGCACCATCTATTTAGAAGAGAAGAATTATTGGCTAAACTAGCTTTGAGTTATCACAACACTGCTTTTTTAAACGAGTTTACACGAAGAATTAGAAATGCCGTTGATAGGAATCAATACAGCGAGTTTAAGAATCATTGTTTGAAGAAGGGATTAATTGGATCCAGAGTCATCGAGTAATGAAGAAAAATTGTGAGGTGTTTGCTGTGAAGAAGATCATCGCTACCTCTATTGTGATAATATTTGTTTTATATGTTTTTGGGCTTGATCCATTTCAAACCCAAACGGGAGGGAATTGTATTCTTGCGACAAACTATTGGGCTGCTCACGGTAGCCCTTCAGATCTTTACGGGATAGAATACAATGGACTTTCGGCACAACTTTATCAGGGAATAAGTAACTATGCCACTGCAACCGATCCAGGAGATTTGCATTTTTATTTGTATGATTCTTCAAGTTCAGGAATGGCTGGTATTCTCGAATTTTCTATGGACACTGAAGAAATAAGAGAAATTAGAATGTTCAGCTACACAGTATCGACTCAGTTATCTGAGTTGACTAAAATGGGCGGGAAAATATCAGTTGAAAGAGAGAATGAATCAAATTTCCCGGACAATACTTACTGGTTGACATTCACTGGCGGAATTACCGGTAAGGGACTGCCATATCTTGACTATGTAATTTTTGTAGATAACGGTTTGCTTTGGAAGTCGGGATCATCTTCAACCAGTGATTTTCTGGATGTAATGCTCGGGACCCGTTTTACATTTGACAAGTTCAAATTTGGGCTGGAAATTGGAACAAGGGATGGAATGGATGTGCTTTATGGAGGTTTATCCTCGGAATTTGATTTGTTTAGTACTCTTCAGGCAAGGGCTGGAGTAAGTGTAAACACAAAAACAACGTGGGATGTTTTTGACTGGCTTATCGGTGGTGGCTTTGATTTGAAGGCAGGCAATATGATCTTTAGTATTGGTGCAGGAGCCAATTTAAGTAACAATATCTCTGAAGGAAGGTTGAACATGAAGCTCATGTTAAGTGGAATGTTTACAGGTATTTGGTGAGGCTATTTACAGATTTTCCTGGTTTAATTGAATTATAGAAACGAAATATCATTTTTCTATATCTAAATAAACCCGCTATCACATAATTATTCAAATTACCGCTTCCAAATAAAAAAGCACCCTTTTAGGGTGCTTTTGGAGCGGAGGACGGGATTCGAACCCGCGACCCCCTGCTTGGCAAGCAGGTGCTCTACCACTGAGCTACATCCGCAAATATCCTTCAAGAGTGACGTTCTGGTGCGAGAGGAGGGATTTGAACCCTCACGAGCTTTTGAAACTCACTGGATTCTAAGTCCAGCGCGTCTGCCAGTTCCGCCACTCTCGCTGGTGAGCCGCGTGGGATTTGAACCCACGGCCCCCTGATTAAAAGTCAGGTGCTCTACCGGCTGAGCTAGCGGCTCTAATTGGGTTTAATTATCCATGACGAATCAAGCAAGATGATTATAGCATTCAATCACCACTGCTTCAAGGGGGTAGAGAAAAGAGAGTCGTTATTTCTCCAGTGGTAGACAATGCATTGGCGTGTTAACATTAATAGGGGCGATAAAATGAAATTATTGGCTGATGTTGGAAATTCAAACACAGTGTTTGGCATTGGAAATAGTGAAAATATATTGAAACACTGGAATGTTTCTACAAAACATTTCGAAACCGAAGATGAATTATTTATATTGTTAAGAAATTTGCTTGTAGATACCAGTTTCAACCTGGACGATATTGAGTGCTTTTGTGTAGCTTCAGTTGTACCATCTCTGGAAAGGGTCCTTAATGTTTTTGGAAGAAAATACCTTAATCTGGATCCTGTAATGGTTGCTCCTGATGAGAGTGCGGGATTTTATTGTCATACAAAATCAATAGAGCAAATTGGAGCAGATAGAATTGCAAATACAATTGCAGCTACAGATATTTATGGTAAGAATTCCATTGTAGTAGATCTGGGAACAGCTACAACAATAGATGTAGTGGAAAATGGTGTTTTTCTGGGTGGAGCAATTCTTCCAGGACTTAGAATGTCAATGAAATCACTTTTCACAGGTACTTCGAAGTTACCTCAGGTTGATTTACATTTTGTTGAGTCACAGATAGGTCGCGATACAGCTGACAATATTAGGATTGGCATTGTGAATGCAAATTATTTTGCTATTTCTGGAATAATTGATGAAATCAAGAAGGAACGTGGGATTGTGTATAAAGTAATAGGTTCTGGAGGATTTGTGGATATTTTAAATAAAGGAAAATTGTTTGATTTTGTAGATAAAGATCTAACTTTAAAAGGAATAGCTCTTTACGGAGAAAGAGTGAAGAAAATTGAAAAAAATTCTGCTGGTTAATCCCTGGATTGAAGATGTTTCAGCTTACGATTTTTGGCTAAAACCAGTTGGTTTGCTTTATATATCTTCTGTGCTTAAAAAGTTTGGTATAGAGCCCAGACTAATAGATTTACTGGATCGTCATGATGAAGAACTAATTAGATTTTTGAAAAAACCGGTAAAAGACAAATATTATGGAACAGGCAATTTTTACAATGAAACCATCAAAAAACCAAACAGTATGAAATCAATACCGCGCTATTTCAAAAGATATGGTATGCCTGAAAAACTGTTCAGAAAAAAACTCAGTGTCCATAAAGATGTGGATGCAGTATTTGTTACGTCGATGATGACATACTGGCATTATGGCGTTTCAGATACTATAAGGGTTATAAAAGAAGAGCTTCATGAGAAACCGGTAGTGCTTGGCGGGGTTTATTCAACACTTCTTGCTGAGCATGCTAGAAACAATTCTGGAGCCGATTTTGTTTCGCCGGGAACAGGCATGTTTCCGCTGAAGAAGGCTCTTGGTTATATTGATATTGAAATTGACATACACAATTTGAATAAGGACTGGATAGAAAGTTTAATTCTTGATTACAGCCATTACAAAGAAATTCCTTACAAAGTTTTGATTACTAGTGTTGGATGTCCTTTTAAATGTAGTTACTGTGCCAGCTGGAGACTCTGGAAAGACTTCACTTTTCATAGTTCAGAAAAGACACTGGATATTATAGAACGTTTTTCAAATGATGGCACAAAAAATATGGTTTTCTTCGATGATGCTTTGCTTATTGGAGATCGTTTTAAACGTTTTCTCAAAATGTATTTGAAAAGAAGAAGGAAAGTCCAATTTCATTTACCAAATGGGATACATGCGAAATTTATAGATAAAGAACTTGCGAATTTAATGAAAGAAGCGAACTTCAAAACAATAAAGCTTGGTTATGAAACATATAACGTTGACTTACAGAAAAAAACTGGAGGAAAGGTTTCGAACATAGATCTTGAAAAAGCAGTCTTTAATCTTAAAGATGCAGGATTTACTTCAAAAGAGGTTAGTGCATATATTATTGCCAACCTACCTGGACAATCAATGGAAGATACAGCAAAGGCTATAAAGAAATGTGGTGAACTTGGAATTGTACCAAATGTCAACGAATTTACTCCAATACCAAAAACACCACAATGGGAAGAGTTAATTAATGACGGAAAATTGCCAAAAAATGTAGATCCTCTCTTATTGAACAATTCAATTCTTCCATACTGGTGGGATAAGGGGTTAAGTGTTGACCAGATTAATGAGCTAAAAAATAAAGCTTGGAAGCTTAAGGAGCGTTTACTAAATGTATGAAGCGTATTTGGCATTTGGAAGTAATCTTGGTGATAGGAAGAAAATAATACTGACTGCTATCGATAAATTATTACAGAAAGGACTAATATTACATAAAATTTCCAGCCTGTACGAAACGATACCATATGGATATACGGAACAACCAATTTTCCTAAATTGTGTTGGCAGCTTTTTATTTGGAAAAACTTCTTATGATTTGTTAGAGATAACACAAGGTATTGAAAATGAGCTTGGGAGAAAAAGAACCATAAAATGGGGTCCCAGAAATATAGATATTGATATATTGTTATTTGCTGAACAGGTTATCAATAAAGATGATCTAACGATACCACATTATGATATACAAAATCGACTGTTTTTTCTGATACCATTAACAGAGATTAACCCTGATATTGAAGATCCTCGAAATGGTTTAAAATATAGAGAATATCTGAAAAGACTAATGGATTCAGATGTGGATTCGATAAAATTGTTTACAGATAAAGAAACGCTGCTTTTTGAATTGAAAAAATTATCGGAGCATTACATTTAGTGATGTTGGAGGTGCTGGATGAAAAGATATTTTGTCATCGTTTTATTAATTGCAGTATTGTTAATATCTGGTTGTTCCGGTTCTAGGAAGCTATCACCTGGTAATTTTGCTGGTTTTACTTTCAATGATTATATGGTTGTTTCCGTCAAGGTCGAAATGGACGGAGCGGTAATAGATGAATATACAGTTAAGAATGCGAGTGTTCTTGAATCACGTTTTGCAAAAGGTACAGAAACACTTGAGATGTTCATACTGAAGTTTGAAAAATCAAATGAAGCCTTGAAATTCTGGTATAAATGGGCGGGTAATACATTAGGTGAGTTTAAAACATTCATTGGGACATTACCCTACGTTTATGGAAGGGTATCTGATGGTGATGATATTTATACAGAAACCTGGTACGAGGGAAAATGGATTTACATTTTTAGAGGGAAAAAACAAACAGTTAAAAGTGCAATTGACAGTTTTAAGAGCTTTTCAAAGGAGTTAGAGAGATCTCTTGAACTTTAATAAACCTTACAATGATTTAAAAACGCATCTTAAGAAAAGATACGGTGAACTGGTTTATAGAATACCAATTGCTGCAGGATTCACTTGTCCTAATAGAGATGGAACAAAGGGAACACGTGGTTGCATATACTGTGATTCGACTGGAAGCGGTTTTTCAGTTGATGATGAGAAAAATATAAAGGAACAGGTTGAAGAAAGAAAAGCTACACTAAAAAAAAGAGGTATCAATAAATTCATTGCTTATTTCCAGGCAATGTCGAATACATATGCTCCTATTAATAAACTGGAAAGTCTTTATTCAAGCGTTCTGAATGATGATGTTATTGCTCTTGATGTCTCAACCCGTCCTGATCTTGCCCCTGAAGATGTGCTAAATTTACTGGAAGTTTATAAAAATAGAGTCGATGTAATGATTGAATTTGGACTTCAGACATCCAACAAAACAACATTGAAAATGTTGAACAGAAGGCATGAAGTAAATGATTTTATTGATGCAGTGATTCGTGCAAAGAATCACAAACTTGAAGTTATCGCTCATGTTATTGTCAACCTTCCTTGGGACAGTGTTGAAGATGTCATTGAAACATCAAAACTTTTATCTTCACTGAATGTCGACGGTGTAAAAATTCATTCTCTCTACATTGTTGAAAACACGCCTTTGGGACATATGTTTAAGAACAACAGAGTCAGTGTATGTACTCTTGAAGAATACATAGAAAGGGTTATAATATTTTTGGAGTATCTTTCACCGGAAATAGTCATCCATAGATTGGCTTCAGACCCACCTAGAGAAGGGACCTTATTTGGTAACTGGGGTCGTTCTAAAATAGAGATCCTCAACAAAATACACAGTAAAATGAAAGTGAAGAAAAGTTATCAGGGGAAGAAATTCAATTATCTTAATCGTTAGGATTGAGCAATGAGTTTAGCGTATGATCGCGGTGAATCCGAGGAAAGTCCGGACTCCAAGGGCAGGATGCCGGGTAACACCCGGAAAGAGTGATCTTTGGTAAGGGCCATAGAAAAGGAAACCGCTGGTTACATTCCCAGCAAGGGTGGAAAGGCGAGGTAAGAGCTCACCAGATCTGAAGTAATTCAGATGCTTGGCAACCCCCATCCGGAGCAAGTCCAAGTAGAGGGGTCTGAGGTTGCCCGCCAAATCCCCTCGGGTAGGATGCTTGAGGTATATGGCGACATATATCCCAGATGGATGATCATTTAAACAGAATCCGGCTTATTGCTAAACTCATTGCTTTATATTTCACAGATTATAAATCAAATGCATATGGTATCTGTTAATATATATATTTGAAGTAGTAAAAAAGTGGAGGAATGTAGATGGATATAGGTATTTTTGGACTTACACTTTCAGGAAAAACCACACTTTTTAGATTGCTGACGGATAAGAACACCAGTAAAGCACATCATAATGAAGCGATTCACGGTGTAGCAGAAGTATTTGATGAAAGATTGAAGAGGTTATCAGATTTTTATAATCCCGATAAAACTATATACGCTACATTAAATTTTACTGATATTCCAGGTTATGATCTTTCAATTAACAGTAAAGAAAAAAACAAAATATTCCAGGAAATTCAAAATGTTGATTCAATAGTGGCAGTTATAAGAGCTTTCAATAATCCAGCTGTGCCATGGCCTAAAAATCTTGACAATTCAGTTAAACAGATGAATGCAGTTCAATCAGAGTTTGTTTTGAGAGACATGGATATTGTTGAAACAAGACTGAAAAGACTGGAAGAAGATAAAAACAAGAAGGGTCTAAGTAAAGGAGAAGTGCAGGAAGAAACGATACTTACTGAGATAGACAGACAGCTGGCAGAAGAGAAATTTGTACATCAGCTTAACCTGGGTGAACATGAAAAGAAGATTATACGTTCTCTGTCGCTTTTTACAGCCAAACCGATAGTCTTTGCAATTAATCTTGACGAAAATCAGTTTAAAAATGGTGACTATGAGGGTAAAAGTGAGATTGTTCAAATGTGTGAGAGCTACAATTTTGCTTACACAGAATTTTCAGGTAAGATTGAGCAGGAGCTCAAAGAACTTGATAGTGAAGAAAGAGATTTGTTTATGGAAGATCTTGGAATCGGTGAAAGCAGTTTAAAAAGATTTTCAAAAGTTGTTTATGGCTTTGTTGGGTTGATATCTTTTTTTACTGCGTCGGAAAGCGAAGTAAGGGCATGGACTATTCGTAAAGGAGCGACTGCGCTTGAGGCAGCATCCAAAATACATACTGATCTAGCAAAACACTTTATCAAGGCAGAAATAATTAATTTTGAAGATTTCATTAGGGCAGGTAATATGGCTGAAGCAAAAAAAGAAGGACTGGTAAAATTGTCAGGAAAGGATGAGATTATTCATGACGGAGACATACTCTACATTAAAGCAAACGCCTAATATAAAAATTTGTGATACGCATACACATTTAAGTTTTCCTCAGTTTGATAAAGATAGAGAAGAAATACTTAAAGATATTGATGATAGATTTGACTTTGTAATAGAAGTAGGAATAGATATAAATGCTTCAGCAAATGCAAATAATCTGGCAGATAAAAACAGTAAAATTTATTCTTCCATTGGTATTCATCCCCACGATGTTGCTTCGGCAGGTAATGATTACAGGGAAAAGTTAGAAGAGCTTAGCAAGCACAAAAAAGTAGTTGCTATTGGAGAAATAGGGCTGGATTATTATAGAGACATCTCACCACGTAGAACCCAGAGGATTATGTTTGCCGAACAACTTGAGTTTGCTATGGAAAAGAAACTTCCTGTTATTGTTCATGTGAGAGATGCCTATGACGATGCCCTGGAGATTTTAGAACGTTTTGCTGGTAGCGTAACAGGTGTTATTCACGCATTTTCAGGAAACAAATATACAGCTGAGAAAATCGTTAGTATGGGATTCAAAATTGGTATAGGGGGACCCGTTACATACAAAAAGAACAATGAATTGAGAGAAGCGGTAAAAGTTACGGATATCAATTTTTTGCTTCCTGAAACTGATTGTCCCTTTTTACCACCTCAACCGTATAGAGGCAAAAGAAATCAACCAGCACATGTTGAGTACGTGATAAAAAAGATTGCTGATATAAAAGGCATAGATGTTACGGGATGTTCTAAGAAATTGTGTGATAATGGTATGGAGTTGTTTGGAATTGAAATGTGAGGTTAGTTATGAATAGAATAGAAGAGTTTGAGACGTTTAGAAAGATACTTAATGAGAAGATACATAAATACGGTAATTTAGATACGAAAAGATTTTTTGCTCTTGATTCTGCAGTATACAAAGATGGCTCGCTTGATAGGAAAACCAAAGAATTACTGGGTCTGGTCTCTTCCTTGGTTTTACGATGTGACGATTGCGTAACCTATCACCTTATCCAGTGTAGAAGATTAAATACAACCTTTGATGAGTTTATGGAAGCATTCAACGTGGCGCTGGTGGTTGGAGGTTCAATATTAATTCCACACCTGCGGAATGCAGTTAATATACTTGAAAAATTGCAAGAAAAAGAAGGAAGTGAAGATGGATAATAAAAGGCTTTTTTTGTTTGACGGTACAGCGATTTTTTATCGTGCTTATTATGCAATTGATGTTTCATTAACCAATTCAGCAGGAGAACCGACAAATGCAGTTTTTGGGACATCAAGAATGCTAGCGAAGTTCATAAAAGAAACACTAACGGATAAAGATTCTGCTGTATTTGCCTTTGATAGAAAGGAAAAAACGCATCGCCATGAATTGTTTGAGGACTACAAAGCCACAAGACCCGAAATGCCCGATGCTTTGGTTACACAGATAAAGTACATACCTGATCTGGTCACTGGGTTTGGTATAAAGTTTCTCTGGGAAGCAGGTCTTGAAGCAGATGACATCATAGCTACTCTGGCAAAACGTTTTTATGATTTATTCGATGAAATAGTTATTGTTACAGGAGATAAAGATATACTCCAGCTAGTTGACAACAAAATAAAAGTTATGCGTTTTGTAACAGGCCTTACCGATCTTGAAAAATATGATGAGAAAAAAGTGGAACAGAAGTATGGGGTTTCTCCTAAAAAAATACATGAATTACTTTCCATGATGGGAGATTCAAGTGATAACATCCCTGGCATAAGGGGGATAGGTAAGAAAACAGCTGAAAGACTTCTTAAAAAATATGGTACGGTAGAAAATATTTATGAAAACATAAGACAGTTAAGTCCTTCTCTTCGCAAGAAACTAATTGACGGAAAAGATGCATTCAAAAAGTCATTTGAACTTGTAAAACTAGTTGAAGATGCTGACCTTGATGTTGAGCTTGATGATATTTCTTACAAAGGGATAAACAAAGACAAGCTAAGAGAACTTTTCTTAAAGCTTGAATTCTCCTCCTTGATAAAAGAATTTGATCTGTTCTCTTCGGAAAAGGATGATAAAAGTAATGAAAATGCACAAAGCATTATATATTCAAAGGAGAATGAAGAAAGGTTGTTAAAAACGCTGGATAAATCTTCATTAATTTCTTTTGACATAGAAACCGATTCTCTTGACCCAACCGAAGCAAAAATCGCTGGAATTTCGTTTTCGCTGGAAGAGGGAAAAGGATACTATGTTCCTTTGAATCATAATACAAACCACTGGCAACCCGATGAAAGAGTTTTTTTGGACAAATTAAAGAAGCTTTTTTCAAAATCTGGCGTGAAATTAATCGGACAAAATTTAAAGTATGATTATGAAGTATTATATGCACACGATATAATCCTTAATAAACCATATTTTGATACAATGATTGCTGCGTACCTTTTGAACCCTGATCAGAAGAGATTTAACCTTGATGATCTGTCACTTAAATATCTTGGATACAAAATGGTTTCATTTAAAGATTTAATGGCAAAAAATCAAGTTGGTAACGATTTTTCAAAGGTATCTGTTGATGAAGCGGCAAAATATTCTATAGAAGATTCGGAAATAACCTTGAGACTGTATAAAAAGCTTTCAAAGAAAATATATGAAAATGAACTGGAAAAAGTTCTGCATGAGATAGAAATGCCTTTAATTCCTGTATTAACGGAGTTAGAAATGAGCGGCGTGTACATGGATGTAGAAAGGTTAAATGGGCTTTCAAAAAAATACGAAAAAATGCTGAAGGAAATCAGAAAGGATCTTTTTGAGCTTGCAGGAGAACATTTCAATCCCAATTCACCAAATCAGGTAGGACACATATTGTTTGAAAAATTAGGACTTACCCCACCCAAAAGAACTAGTTCCGGTAATTACTCAACGAGCGCAGCTGTGCTCGAAAACCTGGTTAAAGAACATCCAATTGCTCAAAAATTACTTGATTACAGGAAATATCAAAAGCTAAAATCAACCTACATTGATACACTTCCAGAATTAGTAAATCCCAGAACTGGTAGAATTCACACAACTTATAATCAAACAGGAACTGGCACAGGGAGGCTGTCAAGTTCCAACCCCAATATGCAAAATTTACCAATAAAGGATACTGAAGGCAAAGAGATCAGAGAATGCATCGTTCCGCAGCGAAAAAGCTGGAAGATAATCAGTGCTGACTATTCTCAAATAGAGTTGAGAATTCTGGCTCATTTCAGTAAAGATGAAGAACTTATTAGAGCGTTTAAAGAAAAACGAGATGTTCATTCACTGACTGCTTCCAGACTTTACGGGACAATGCTTAATTCAGTTACTAATGAAATGAGAAAGGTTGGAAAAATGGTTAACTTTGCCATAATTTACGGAATTTCTCCCTATGGACTTGCAAGCAGGCTCAATGTTTCTACAAAAGAGGCTGGAAATATGATTTCAAATTACTTCTCAGCCTATCCAAGTGTCAGGGAATTTATCCATAGCACCATTAAGAAGGCAAAAAATGATGGATTTGTCAGGTCTTATTTTGGTAGAAGGAGAGATATCCCGCATTTTAGGACAACAAACAAGACAAGGATTCAGGAAGGCGAGAGAATTGCAATAAATGCGCCGATTCAGGGTACAGCAGCTGATATCATGAAGCTTGCCATGATTAAGGTTAGCAAAATGAAAAATGAGAAAAAATTAAAAAGCATCCCTATTTTGCAGGTTCATGACGAACTCGTTTATGAAGTGCCTGAAGATGAAGTTGACACGATGTCTAAAATACTTAAGGAAGGTATGCAAGGAGCTGCAAACCTTGATATTCCTCTGGAAGTGGACATCAAAGTTGATGATTACTGGAGTTAAACAGGAAGTGGGAAATTGAGTAAACTTTTCGACCCAAAAAGTTTTGGATCCATGAACTTGGTTTTTCAGTTTGGAATTATTGTTATATCTAATGTCATAGTTGGTGGATTATTTGGCTATTTACTTTATAAGTATGCCCCTCTGGGCAAAATGTGGTTGATAATATTTTTGATGCTGGGAGTATTTTCAGGATTATATCAGGGTATACTGTATCTGTTGAAAGAAGCTGAAAAAAGTGAGAAAATTGACAAGAATAAGCATAAAAGAAACAATAGCGATGATGATTCTGGCATCAATTGAAGCAGTGGCAATTGTTTTTTTTAATACTAAAATGTCTTTGGGTGTTTTTTATGGAACTGCTTTTGGTATTGCCAGTTTTTGGTTGCTTTCGTTCACAGTTGAAAAAATAACAAGAACTCAAAAAGTTCTATGGAGAGATTACCTTTTACGTTATAGTTTATATATAGCTTGTTTTCTAAGCGCCACTGGGTATGGTACTTATTTTTTTATTGGTTCAGCTGTAGGGCTTTTGAATTTGAAGCTCTCCCTTCTTTTATTTGGGAGGTGGTTAAGTGAAGGTTAGTCTGAGTAAAGGTGACAAGATTTTTCTTGGAGCTCTTGGCACAGGTTATATAATTACATTTATTGTTATGCAGATTACTAACCACACCTTTGAACTTGAAGGACTGGGACAACGCTGGATTGTACAATTACCTTTTGGAAGTGGTTTATTTAGCAGAGTGAACCCTATGACACTGTTTGT
>JASMTM010000251.1:0-26568 GCA_041694295.1 Petrotogales bacterium | reverse complement strand
TAAACAAACATTGTGAGTCTTCTGAGAGTGGATTCCTTGGCATTGTAAAATCCCGATGGTCTTATTAATTTCTTCAACCTGTCAGATGATTTTTCGAGAACCTTTTCTGGTGATAAAATACTGTCTTTTTTTAAGTTATCAATTGCTTTTTCAACATTTTTCCAGTTCGTGTTTTGTGTTAATACAGCTCCTACGATAACTTCATATGAGGTTTCTGCAGGCCACCAGTGTTGCGAACCATAATGGGTCTTTAATCGTTCGAAAAGTTCATAGGGAGTCTTTATTACCATGTTTTTTCTCCCAATTTATTTCCGCTATTGATTTTTGCATATAAAGTGGTTTTAACTCCATTGCATTGACCAGTTTTTTTGCATAATAGTTGTTCGCAGTAATTGTTGTTAATATTTCCAGAGAAGGTTCAGGTGATATTATAGTTCTGTATTCTTCAAATGCAGACGCATCTTTATCATTTTCAAAAACAAGCGTAAGATCCTTTTCAAGTGAACTGTGTAGTTCTTCAGTACTGTTGAACTCTGTATCACCAACTCTATCGGACCTGTCATACTTTTGCCAGTAAAAAAAGCCCTTTCTACCTTTTCTCAAAACAGCGTGGTTTCCATTTACACCTGCTGCTCTGGATATGATATCCAGCGAACTGAAAACAGCGATTTGTTTCTTCCAGGGTAATGACAAGCCTTTCATTGTTGAGATGCCAACTCGTAAACCGGTTAACGAACCCGGTCCAATACCGCATCCAAGAAAATCAAGATCCTTTACATCCAGTTCAACGTATTCCAGAATATCTTTAATAGCAGGAGCAAGAAGTTTACCATGCTTGCCCGCATTATCCAGAATCATTCCTACTTTTGAATTTTCATTTACCGCAGATATCAACAATTTTTTTGTTGAGCTGTCTATAGTAAGAAATTTCATGAAAAACTCCTTGTTTAAATAGTTTAATATAGCCTTTTGAAACCCTCTCCAAAAACTTCAGCGTTGTTTACCGTTACAGTAAAAGCTTTTGAATCTGTATCTTTAATTATTCTTCTTAGTTGGCTGATTTCACGCCTTCTTATTGTTACCATCAGTACCGGGCGTTTCTCTCCTGTAAAACCACCCTGCCCTTCGAGGACTGTTACGCCGCGTGAAAGCTCTCCAAGTATTTTTTCTCTAATTTTTTCATAATTATCGGACATGATGTAAGCAGTGCGGGTGTGTTCTACACCTTCGAGTATACTGTCGATTGTTTTTCCAGTGGCAAAGATCGTAATGATACCATACATGGCAACAATGGGTCCAAAGACTACAAGGGCAAGTATTGTAATTAATGAATCAATAATCAGCAGTCCCGTTCCTGTGGCAATGTGAAGATATTTGTTGATTATCATAGCTCCGATATCAGTTCCACCGGTAGACGCTCCACGCCACAAAACTATTCCCATTCCAATACCTGCTAACGCACCGCCATAGATCGTTGCGAGTAGCATACCATCATTAATTTCTGCTGCGTTAAACACAGGAAAATTGATATTTTGAAGGAGATCAACGAGAAAAGACAGTAATACAGCTGAATAGATGGATTTTATACCAAAACCAATACCGAGAATGATGAAAGCTACTGCGAAGAGAACAATATTATATAAAAGCATCTGGACTCCCACCCACCAACCCAGTGTACGGTAAAATATTATGGCTAAACCGCTTACACCACCTGCCACGATATTATTTGGAACAAGAAAAGATACAAGAGCTATTGCTGTAATCAATGAACCAGCAGAAACAAAGAAATAATCGAGTATGTTTTTTTTAACGTTCATTTTTTTCATTTGTCTTTTTTTCTGGTCTTGGCGATTTCTTCCAGCAATTTTTTCTCTTTTCTAGATGGTTTGGGTATGTCGACCCTAATAGTAACGAGGATATCCCCTCTACGATTACTTGACATTTGAGGTAATCCGTATCCTTTTAACCGGAAGGTTGTACCTGGATTGGTCCCAGGTGGTATCTTGAGATTTTCATATCCACCTTCTGGAAGTCCAATCGTGACAACCGCACCAAGTGATGCGTCGAGATAATCGATTTTCTTTTCTACCAGAAGGTCATTACCTCTTCTGGTATATTGAGAAGGCATATTTACTCTTACCTGAACGTAGAGATCACCTGGAGGGCCACCATATTTTCCGGCATGCCCCTGTCTGGGAATCCTCAACGTGGCACCGTTTTCAACTCCAGGAGGTACATTTACCTTGACACGATGTTTTTTTCTAACATAACCTGTACCGTTACATTTTGGGCATTTTTTGTCTATTATTCTTCCCGTACCTCCACAGGTTTCACAGGTTCTTGTGTTTGTAAAAACACCGAAGAAGGAACGATGTTGTTCACGAATTACCCCTGTACCTTCGCAGCGAGGGCATGTGGTGAAACTTGTACCATTCTCAGCTCCTGTCCCATTACACGCGCCACATTGTTCCTTCCTGTCGTATTCTAAAAAAGTTGTTTTTCCGGTTACTACTTCAGATAATTCTATGTCTATTCTGGCATGAACATCTTCGCCTTTTACGCTTTGTTGTCGTGTTCCAGCACCGGTTCTGCTTCTTTGGGTTCCAAAGAACACATCAAAAACATCCTGAAAATCTCCAAAAACATCATCGAATAAACCTCCGGCCCCACCTGCTGTTCTTCCGCTACCTGAGGGTTGATATGACTGGTCTCCAACATATCCAAACTTATCGTACATAGCTTTCTTTTTAGGGTTACTAAGCACTTCATAAGCTTCCTGTATTTCTTTGAATTTATTTTCAGCATCCTTTCGGGCATCACCCTTGTGCCTGTCAGGATGCCATTTTCTAACAAGCTGTCTGTATGCTTTTCTTATATCTTCCTGCGTTGCATCTTTTGAAACACCAAGAACTTCATAATAATCTTTGCGTGCAGCCAAACCGATCACCTACCATTACTTTCATTTTTTGTGTTCTGGGTGCTGTTGTTCTTTTCATTGTTTTCATCGTCTTCGTTTACATCTTTGTCCTCAGCTGCATCGCTATTTTTATTGGGTTTAACAGCGACAATTACCTTGGGTGACTTTAATATTTTTTTGCCAAACTTATATCCTTTCTCCTGAACTTCAATTATTTCCATTTCTTCTCTATTTTCCGAAACGCGTGTTTCTGCAACTTCATCACGGAATGGATCAAATAATTCACCAATTGAAGGTAATATCTCTTCGACACCCTCTTCAGCCAGTATTGTTTTGAACTGTTTATAGATCATCCTAATTCCAATCAAAAGATTTTCAGAGGCTTTGTCGCTGTGATTAAGTGCACGTTCAAAGTCTTCAAACAATGAAATTAATTTGAATATTACGTTTTCCTTTTCTCTACTTATCCGTTCGTTATATTCTCTTTCAAGTGCCTTACGATAATTATGAAATTCTGCTTTTACTCTCATCAATTCAGATTCAAGCTGCTTTATTTCCCTGTTTTTCTCCTCAATTTCCTTCTCTTTTTTCTTTAATGTTTCTTCAGCTTTATTTTCTTTTTCTTTCATTTCTTCTTGTTTTTCCTGGTTTATTTTATTCTTTTCTTCATCCTGTTTGGTTTCTTCCATCCGCTTCTTTTTCTTGTGTTCTGACATTTGCTTCACCTCCATTTATCTATTACTAAGAATCTCTGAAAGTCTGTTTACGCCATATCTTAAGTAACCCAATATTCTTTCATATTCAATAATTTTCGGTGTAACAACCACAACTGTGCCTAGCTTTAAGTGCTGGTTCCCATATGGTGAACTGAGAAATGAAAAGCTCTTAAGATCATTCCTCCCTATTTCGCTACCTATCAAAGTAACCTCTTCATTTGAGTTGATTAACTCTGACATCAAATCTTCAAGTCTTCTGGAATTTTCAACATATTTTGCTATGGAAACCATATCTTTAATACTTAACTTATCAGATCCAAGGATATATTCCAACCCGTATTTTTCATATCTGTCTAAATTTTCATTTTCGAATACGTTTTCCATAAATTGAAAGAGCCTCTCAAAACGTTCACTATACCATGAATCGTTTTCGAAAGTTACGTTACGTAAACCTTCTTTGATCTCCTGTATCCTTTTACCAACAACGATCTCATTTACTCTTTTTTCAAATTCACTCAGTTCGTCATAATCAAATGTAGCATTAACAGCTGAATTCTTCGTTACACCAAGCTCAGTGATAACAGTTACATTAAGATAATGATCTGTAACTGGAGAAATGGAAATGTGTTTAACCTTAAGTTTGTCCAGATCAGGCTTTTCAGCAATTACAAGACACCGCGTAAGACCTGCAAGCAATCTTGTTGTACCGGTCAGCAGTCTGTCAATATCGGCAATTATAGCAACTCTTCTAAGGGAAATTTCAGCACTTTCTTCTTTTGTTTCGCTGGAAAGTTTTTCTATGGAATCGTAATAGAAGCGTAAACCTTTATCTGTTGGTATCCTTCCGGCCGATATGTGGGGTTGATGTATGTAATTAAGGAATTCGAGCTTTCTCATATCGTTTCTAATTGTGGCAGAGCTGTAATCAAGGTTGGAGTATTCGAGTACCTGTTTCGAACTTACAGGTTTACCATTCTCTATATATTGCTTAACAACACAATACAGGACTTTTAACTGTCTATCATTCAAGTCCGGTCCTATAATATTCTTCCGATTCATTAGCACTCACCTCGTCCGACTGCTAATTAATCTTAGCATGACCTTTCTTAGTTGTCAAGGGAAATATAGGGTGATAAAATAACTAAAAGAAGGGGGGGAAGCTATGAGGGTATCCCGAATTGTTAAGCTCCTTGACAAGGATGTATTAGAGGTTGCGAACATGAATGGACGCGACCCAGAAATAAGCGGAATAACGCATAACTCTCGAAACTTCACTCCCGGAGGAATTTTTATATGTATTAAAGGCACAAATTTCAATTCCCATCTGCTTGCCCATGATCTTCAAGAAAAAGGAGCAAAGGCTTTTTTAGCTGAAGAACCACTTGATCTTGACGAAATAAAGGTTCCAGTTATCTATGTGAAAAATTCAAGAAGAGCCGAAGCCATATTACTTATGGAGCTTCAAGGTCATCCGTATAAGAAACTTGTTACCATAGGTGTTACTGGAACCAATGGTAAAACGACAATAACAACGATGTTGAAACATATCCTCGACAGCTTTGAAAAAAAGACTTCACTTGTGGGAACCGTAAGAAATCATGTGGCAGGAAAGACCATAAACAATCCGAAAAATACAACTCCGGGACCTTCAACACTGATAAACTATCTTCAGGAATCCGTAAAAGAAGATTATGAATATTTCGTCATGGAAGTTTCATCACATGCACTTGCCATGTATCGTGTTGAGGCACTTCGTTTTGATATTGCAGTACTGACAAATGTAACCCGTGATCATCTGGACTATCATTGTAGTTTTGAGGAATATTACAGTACGAAACTAAAACTTTTCGAATTGTTGAAGCCAAATGGTAAAGCCATTGTAAATGGAGACAGGATAAATGTATGTGATGTCAGGGTACCAAGAGAAAAACTTGTCACCTACGGTTTTGGAGATGAATCCCACTATAAAATTAAAGATCTGGAGATGCTTCGAACCGGAATGTTCTTCACTATAGAAACACCATATGGATCATCTCACAAAATCTATACCAGGCTGGTTGGACAGCACAATGCGTATAATGTTGCTGCTTGCGTTACCATTCTGGATTCACTCAACTATGATGTTGAGCATGTAGCAGATGCGATTTCAAATTTCACGGGGGTACCGGGGAGATTTGAATTCGTAGAGGAAGCGACTAAATATGGATTCGAGGTAGTTATTGATTTTGCTCATACACCTGATGCGCTTGAAAAACTTCTACTCACTGCTGGGAAACTTACAGAAGGTCGCATTATCACTGTTTTTGGAGCAGGAGGAAACGCAGACAAAGGTAAAAGGCCACTGATGGGACAGGTAGCTTCTAAATTTTCTGATGTGATTGTGCTAACTTCAGATGATCCTAAAAGAGAAGATCCTAACGAGATACTTACGGATATTGAAGCCGGTGTGGATAAATTCAAACCTTATTTGATCATACCTGAAAGAAGAGAAGCGATAAGTGTTGCCCTCACCCTGGCCAATCGACAGGATATGGTCATAATTGCAGGTAGAGGGCACGAAAATTACCAGCTGATAGGCGATAATGCTCTTCCTTTCAATGATAAAAACGTTGTTAAAGAGATCTTGGAAACGAAGTTCCGGAGGAATATGAAAAAGTGAACCCCGTTTCTGTGGGAGCATTTATCGAAAAATCTGAAGGAAAGAGACTTGTAATTGATTCAAGAGATATAGAAGCAGGAGACATATTTGTTGCCATCAAAGGTGATAGAGTAGATGGTAATGATTATGCGGAAGAAGCAATCGAAAAAAATGCTTCGTATGTTGTTACAAGAAAGAGCTCAAATGATCCCAGATATCTTACAACACACTCTACAATTGAGTTACTAAAGAAAGCTGCCAAACATGTATTGCAACAGTCCAGGATGCAGTACAAAATTGCTATAACCGGTTCCAATGGAAAAACTACCACAAAGCATTGTCTTGCATCTATGCTTTCAGATATTGGGACTGTATATGTAACTGAAAAGAACTACAATACTGAGATCGGAATTCCTCTTTCTATTTTGAATAACAGGGAACAACTTATAAGCGCCAGATGGGGGATATTCGAATGCGGAACCAATTCTCCGGGGGACATAAACGAACTGATCAATTTAATTAATCCAGACATATCTGTACTGCTAAACGTGGGAACAGCTCATTTAGGAAGGTTCAGCAGTAGAAAAGAACTTCTTGATGAAAAACTCTCTATTTTTTCTAAACTGGAGAGTGAAAATGTCGCTGTAGCCTTTTCCGATGATGAAGAAATTGTGAGCTTTGTAGAAAGGTTATCATGCAAAAAATATTATTTTGGTCTTGAAACTGGAAATCAAAGGTTAATGGAATTCTATTATGATGATAATTTTACCTTTGGAGTATTTGAAAATTCAATGGGAAAGTATATGTTGAGGTTCAACGGAATCTGGCATAGAGGGCAACTGCTTGATTTTTTGGCTGCCAGTACTGTTCTTACAGCTATGGGAATTGAAGGATTTGAACTTTCTGCCACAAATATTGAGCTTCCTTTCTCAGACAGGTTTAGTTTTATAAGAAAAAAGGGTATTACGGTAATAAACGATTGCTATAACAGCAGCCTGGAATCTATTCGACCTGCGATAGAAACAATCAAAAAAATGAAACCGGAAAGATCCATAGCTGTGGTAGGATCAATACTTGAACAGGGAAAACACTCTGAGAACACACATGAATTGCTGGGAAATGAATTAAGCAAATTTGATTGTGTTTTACTCTACACAAAGGATAAAGAGATAGAGTATGCCAGTAAAAACCTTTCACCTGTTCTTGTTTCCAGCAAAAGTACTGAACTAATTGATTGGCTTTCAAAGAATGTGTATCCCGGTACAATAGTTTATTTTAAGGCCTCCCGGGGCTTAGAGATGGAGAAGCTGGTAAGCATGTTTCTTGAAAGGATAAAATAAGATGGATCGGATAATATTGATTGTGTCATTTATTGTTTCTTTTATTCTTTTCAAACCTTTCATTGAAATACAGAGGAAAAAGAAAATTGGTCAGTTCATCAGAGAAGAAGGGCCTGATTTACATAATTACAAAACAGGAACACCGACTTCTGGTGGCATCGTATTCATTCTTGTTGGGCTTATCCTGGCATTAATTTGGAACTTCAATATTGAATATCTCATTATTTTCATTTCGGGAATTCTTTTTGGTATTACAGGATTTTTGGATGACTATTTGAAATACAAGAGGAAAAATGCAGCGGGACTAAGTGCATTAACCAAATTATGTATTCAGTTCGCATCTGCATCAATTGTTATTTTGATGATTTATTTATATTTCCCTCATACAGAGGTTATTTTTCCTTTTGTCGGTCCAGTTGATTTAGGGTTAATATATTTTCCAGTGTCAGCAATTGTTGTCGTTGGCACTAGCAATGCAGTGAACCTTACTGATGGTGTTGATGGGCTTGCTGCTTCTGTTTTTGTTGCATCGATTGTTCCTCTGCTTATCGTTGGATATTTTAATGTGCTGTTTCTTTCGCTCATAGGTGCTTTGCTTGGTTTTATCTGGTATAATTGGCATCCAGCGAGGGTTTTTATGGGAGATACGGGATCACTTGCTCTTGGTGGAATGCTGGCATCAGCGCTTGCGATAAAAGGGCTTGATCTTTTTGTAATTTTCTTTGGATCAGTATTTATAGCCGAAATGCTTAGTGTAATCATTCAGGTATTTTCATATAAATGTTTCGGGAAAAGAGTTTTCAAGATGTCTCCTGTTCATCATCATTTTGAAATCACGGGATGGTCTGAAAGAAGAATAGCAGTTAGTTTTTCTGCTGTCGCATTGTTTTTTTCTTTTGTTGGTTTGTTTGTCTGGGGGAGATTATAGTTGGAATTGCTCAAGGGAAAAATCGGTATAGTTGGATTCGGTTCTTCAAATTATGAATTGTTGAAATATTTGCTCAATATTGAAGGTTATAATTCTTCCAATTTCTTTGTGTCCGAAAATAAGTCACTTGATAAAAATAAACGAGAGTTCCTTGAAAATAATAACGTTGAATATGAGGAAAATAATCATACAGAAAAGTTGTTTGTTTGCGACTCTTTTGCCGTAAGCCCGGGGATATCACCCAACAGCAATATGGGTCGAAGGATACGTGAATCGCGGAAACCTTTTGCAACGGAGCAGGAGATAGCGTTAAACATATTGATAAAGAAAAATCATGGCGTACTTATAGGGATTACCGGAACAAATGGAAAATCCACGACAGTTACTATGCTGGAACACATCCTGAGAAAGAAACACGATGCTGTATTTGCAGGCGGTAATCTGGGAACACCCTTATCATCTTCCTTAAGTAAAAATATTGATTTTTATGTGGTTGAGGTTAGCTCTTTTCAATTAAGCTGGTTCAGAAAGAGAGAACCTTATTTTCATGTTTCTGCCTTACTCAATATTGAAGAAGATCATCTTGACTATCACCTTTCCTTTGAAGAATACATATGGTCTAAAATGATTCTTCCTGAAATAACAGAAGGTTATTCAATTGTAAGAAAAGAGATAGTAGATAAAAAAAGAAGACTTTTAAGTAATCGAGCGTTTTCAAAGGTTATAGAATTTAGCCATGGAAAAGGTACATTTTTTGATCTTGAGAATGGGAATTTACGTTTTCACAAAATGGAACTTCCTTTTGATGGATTTCCTTTGAAGGAAACTCACAATAGAGAAAATGCTTCTGTAGCTATTGCCCTGGCCTACCTGATTGGAATAAATCCCGTTGATTCACTTCAGTCACTCCGGGATTACAAGGCTCTGGAACATAGAATGACGGTTGTAGGAACACTTGATGATGTCATGTATATTAATGATTCCAAAGCTACCAATGCCCATGCTGTTGTTTCAGCATTGAAAAACTTTGATCCCAGCAGGGTAGTTTTAATTCTTGGTGGTAAAGAGAAAAAGGAAAGTTACGAACAATTATTGAGAAAACTGTTTTCCTTAAAGCGTATAATAATTATGGGTTCGTCAATGAAATCATTGAAAAGAAAACTTGAAGAATATCGAATACCCTTTATAAATGTAGGAAATATGGAAGAAGCTGTTAATAGGGCCTATGAGGAAATTACAAGGGGTGATATTGTTTTGTTCAGCCCCGGTGGTTCGAGTTATGATATGTATGAGAACTATAAGCACAGAGGTGATGATTTTACAGAGAAAGTGAGAAACCTCAAAGACAGGATTGAGGATAATGACTAGGAGACTTGTTCTACTTTCGATATTTGTTAGCTTTTTTATAGTGCTTGGGTTTGTATTCGTATATAGTGCTGGTTTGAGTATGGAAGCGAGGTTACCATATTTATCTGCCACGGACTTGCTGCTAAAACAACTGATAGCCTTCTGGCTGGGTATTGTTGCTATCATAATTGTAATTTTGATGAAAGCCAAAAGACATTTCAACAATGCTTTTTATATATATTATCCAGCAATTATTGGATTACTTGCGGTTGTCCTTTTTTCATCAAGTAGAGGTGGTTCACATAGATGGATTGATTTTGGTTTTATGAGTCTTCAGGTTTCTGAGTTTGCCAAAATCATTCTTATACTTGTTTTAGCGCGCTATCTTTCAATAATTGAAGATAAAGAAAAAACAGTGATTAATGTGCTTCTGTGGCCACTGCTGATTGCTTCTCCAATAATTGGACTGACCTTCCTGGAACCTGATCTTTCAACTTCAGGATTGATGCTTATAATAACTTTCGTGATGCTTTTTATCGGTGGGCTTAAGTTTAGACATGTACTTTTTTTGATTCTGATCATAGCGCTGGTGGCTGTGCTGGCATTTCAGCAGGGATGGATACAGGATTATCAACTAGAAAGAATAACATCATTCTTCTCATTTGAAGGTGGAGAAGTTCAGGACCAGATAGATTACAGTTTGATGGCTATCTCCAATGGAGATGTTTTTGGTACGGGGATTGGTCTTGGGATTGTCAAATATTACATACCTGTTAGTTATTCTGATTTTATTTTTGCCACGATTGGAGAAGAACTGGGATTAATTGGACTTATATTGTTGCTTATAGCTTATCTTGGTTTTCTGAGAATTCTGATTATTATTGCTTTGAAGTTGAGAAAAGATACGCAGGGTAAATACTATATTCTGGGATTTGGTTTTTATGTGGCAATTCAAGCCAGCATTAACATAGCAGTAAATCTGGGTTTATTTCCTCCCACAGGGCTCACACTACCCTTTGTCAGTTACGGAGGATCTTCACTTCTCTCATTGATGTTTGGCCTGGGACTTGTTCTCAGCATAATTTTCGATCAAGAAAAAGATCTATATGAGCGATAAAGATAAATTAAAGATGGCTGTTTGCGGTGGAGGGACGGGAGGTCATTATTATCCTCTTGTTTCTGTAATTAATGCTCTAAAAAAAGTAAGAGAACTTGAAGTTCTTTATTTTACATCAAGAGGAAGGCTTGATGACAGATATGCCGAAAGGGACATAGAAGATGTAAAGAAAATCCCCTTAGATGTCAAAGGATTGAAAAGACCTCTATACAGTCCGAAAAATGCTGTGGTGCTTTTTGATCATCTGGTAACGACAAAAATGGTAAAGAAAAGTATGATTGAATTCTCACCAGATTTGGTTTTTTCAACAGGGGGTTACATTTCATTTCCCGTTGTAAAAGCTGCCAGTAAAATTGGATTACCGATTTTTCTTCATGAGCAAAATTCAATACCTGGAATAGCCAATCAGAAACTTGCCCGCTATGCTAAAAGGGTTTTCATAAGTTTCGAAAAGAGCAGGAATTATTTTAAAAATATAGAAAATGACAGGATAATCCTCACGGGGAATCCCGTTCGCGAAGTTAAAAAGTCAAAAAAAGAAATATATGATAGCCTTGGAATAGATTTTGACAAGAAACTTGTGGTTATATGTGGTGGTAGTCAGGGTTCTGATTTTATTAATGGAATTATGAATGAGATATATGAAGGCATGAAAGGTGACAGATATTTCTTTTATCATATAACGGGCTACGGGGATACAAAAATAAATAATTATCCTTTTGTAAAAACCAAAAAATACGATCCTCAGCTTAACGAGTATATGGCTGCAGCTGATTGTGTTGTGGCTCGTGGTGGTGCTACGACTGTTGCTGAATTAGCATATTACGGTACGCCCGGTATAATAATTCCGTGGTCAGAAGCCACAGAAAATCATCAATATTTTAATGGTTTGATATTGCAAGAAATGGGACTTGGTTATGTTATACTTGAAAACGCAGTAACCTCCGGTGGTTTGTTAGAAACTATCAACAGAATTTCAAAGAATTGCAGGCCAGAGCTGAAAAACAAAAAAGAACCAGCTGAAACGATCGCAGGGCATTTACTACAGGAGGAATAGGATTGAAATATCATTTTATAGGTATTGGCGGGATCGGCATGAGTGGTCTCGCACTTCATTTAGCGGCTGAGGGGAACGAGGTTTACGGTTCTAATGTTGAAATTAATGAACGCGTTGGTTACCTTAAAGAGAAAGGCATCGACGTTTTTCTTTCTCATTCTGGTGAAAACTGGAAAAATCCTGACATTGTTGTAAAAACAACTGCAATACCTCAAGGGAATCCTGAGCTTGAAAAAGCTTTGTCGGAAACCGTTCCCACTTATTATCGAATGGAAATGTTAAAAAAAGTAATCTCATTTTATGAGAATTCTTTTTGTATTACAGGAACTGATGGGAAGACCACAACTACTGCGCTTCTTTCAAAGATCTTTATTGATTCAGGGAAGAATCCCACTGTATTGCTTGGTGGAATATCTCCACATCTTTCACAGGGAA
Source organism: Petrotogales bacterium (assembly GCA_041694295.1). Taxonomy (GTDB): domain Bacteria; phylum Thermotogota; class Thermotogae; order Petrotogales; family Kosmotogaceae; genus JASMTM01. The sequence goes on along the minus strand of JASMTM010000251.1, from coordinate 14,073 downwards.
ACTATCACAGAGGAAACAAAAAGAACATCATAACAGAACTTGATGAAAGTGATGGTTTCTTTGCATCTTTTGAGCCTTTGCATGCGATTGTTACAAATGTAAGGCATGATCATCTTGAACATTACATTGGTTCGGAACATAATCTTGTCAATCATTTCTCATACTTTGGTAAAAAAGTAAAGGGTTTGCTGGTTCACAATGCTGATGATCCAAATAGCAGAAAGGCTTTTGGAAACAAAGGCATTAGCTTTGGCAAATATAAAGGTAATTATACCTTTAGTAATAGAAAAACAGGTTTGATTCAGAGTTTTGATGTGTATAAGGACGGGATTCTATTAGGTAATTTTTCGCTGGGATTGCCAGGTGAACACAATGCGTACAATGCAACTGCAGCCATTGCACTGGCAGTTGAACTGGGAATAAGCGTCAAGGATATTCAAGAGTCACTAATAAGCTACATTTCAGTTGACAGGCGCTTTTCAATAAGAGGCATTGATAAATCAAGAGAATTGTATCTTATTGATGACTACGCACATACACCTGAAGAAATCAGAACCACAATAAGGGGAACCAGAGAAAGCTATCCCGAAAGTGAAATACTGGTTGTTTTTCAACCTCACAGATATTCAAGATTGGCAAGGGAAAATGGTCGTTTTGCCAATTCATTGAAAGAAGCAGATGAAGTGTGCGTTTACAAATTATATGATGCTTACGAAAAGGGAATGTATGCGCTGGATGAAACAGAAGTTCTTAAAGGGCTTCACCTGCATGGAGTACCATCATATCACGCGACAGATTACGATGAAGTACTTAAATGGATAGATTCTAAGAAATGTTCAGTAATTTTGTTCTTGGGAGCTGGTGATATAACCAGAATAGCCCGGCTTAGTGTTTCCAGGTTTTGTCCAGTCGGTTAGTTACATTTAATGAATAGCAGACGCCACAAAATGTGCATGTACCGTTACGACAGTCTTCAGTGGTTAATCCCTTAAGTGATTTAGAGTACTCGTTCTTCAGAAAAGTTTCATCGATTCCAATGGAAATATGATTCCAGGGAAAAGATCCCCCGATTTTTCTTTCCTCAGTATAATTGTTTATATTAAAACCTTTTTCTTCAAAGGCGTTCAACCATGTTTCATATGAGAATTCTTCTGACCATTCGTCGAAAATAGAACCATTTTTATAAGCGAGAAAAATAACATCGGCAATTTCACGACCTCCGCGTGAAAGGGCTCCATCTACGTAGCTTCGATATGGATCGGAAAATTGCAGTCTGCCAAATTGCTTTATCTTCTTCAATTTATCGTACCTTTTCCAGGCCTCTTCAGGAGAAATCTGTTCAACGTACTGAAAAGGTGTTTGTGCCTTTGGTATGAATGTTGCAACAGAAACAGTAATGTCCTTTAATCCCAGATTTTTTATATCAGAACATAAATTGACAATTCCTTCCAGATCAGTGAGCGTTTCGGTTGGGAGACCAATCATGAAGTAAAGCTTCACTCTTCTCCAGCCATTGTTTACCGCATTTTTTATGGCGTCAAAAATATCGTTTTCCTCGACGTTCTTATTAATCACATTTCGAAGTCTCTGAGTTCCTGCTTCCGGTGCGAAAGTAAGTCCGGTTTTTCTGATCGATGCGATTTTCGAAGCCATTTCCACACTGAAGGCATCTACCCTTGATGAGGGAAGTGAAAGCCCGATTTTTCTCTCATTTTGAAAGGGCAAAATCTCCTTGCTTAATTCTTCTATGGCGGAATAATCCATTGTACTCAGAGATAACAGAGATAATTCATCGTAACCTGTATTTTCTATGATTTCTTCGATGCTTTTTGCAATTTCATCATGTTTTCTTTCCCGAACCGGTCTGTAAAACATACCTGCCTGGCAAAATCTACAACCCCTGTTACATCCCCTCATTAGTTCAATATTTGCTCTGTCATGAACAATACCCATAAACGGCACAAGAGGCTTCTTGTTAATAGGATAATGTTCAAAGTCAGATATAACGGCTTTTTTGACACGGTTTTTTCCCAGGGAGGGTACGTAGGCCCCCTGAATACACGACAATTTCTTTAAAAGCTCTGTTCTTTTCCCCCGTAAAAGAAGATCAAGATGTTTCCACACAAGCCTTGAAATTTCAACAGAGGAGTTTTCTCCATCACCTATTACAAACAGATCGAAAAAGTCTGCAACAGGTTCCGGATTGGCTGTACAGGGCCCTCCACCAACAATTAGAGGTTCAGTAGTTCGTTCATTCTGCCAGACCGGGATGCCAGCTGTTTCAAGAGAAGCTAGAATATTTGTATAGCTTAATTCGTACTGAAGGGTTATCCCGATAATATGAAAATCAGTCGCAGGTGAGTATGTTTCATAGGAATAAAGTGGTATCTTTTCCTTTTTCATCTCATCAAGCATATCTTTCCAGGGCAAATAAGATCTTTCTGCAAAAATGAATTCTTCCTCATTCAGCCACCTATACAGTATCCTCAGTCCCAGATGGGACATTCCTATTTCATAGGTATCCGGAAAAAGCAGTAAGAATCTCAGTTTTCTAGAGTAATCCTTCTTTACAGCATTTAACTCTTTGCCAATATATCGCGAGGGCTTTGAAACTCTATTTAGGACACCGGAATGTATCAACCATTTATAGATTTCAGTCATAAGTATCCACGTATCAGAAGGAATAAATAATTTCCATTATTAATTTGTAAAGGTTATCATAATCTTCAAAGGACATGTATTCAACTTGGGAATGGAGATATTTTATTGCAAGACTCAGAGGAACTGTTTTCACTCCTTTTTGCATGAAAGGGATTCCGTCTGTTCCGCCACCGGTCACTCCTATTTGAAGGGGTATATTCTTTGCCCTTGTCAGATTTAGTAGTTCTTTTCCTGCATTGTATGAAGCAATCGATCTACTGTCTGCCATTCTCAAAACAGGACCTTTTCCAATCTCAACAGAACCGGTCAACTTTGAACAACAGGCAAAACTATCAACAGGGAAGAATAATTCTGGTAAGTATTTACTTGAAAGAGCCTGACTACCCACCAAACCAATCTCTTCCTGAACTGTCCATGCAAGAATCAATGTACCCTTGAGTTTTTCTGTATTAACATTGTCAAGCACATCAAGTAAAAGCGAACAACCAAAACGATCATCAAGAGATCTTGCTGCGATATATCTGTCATTAAGGATTGAAATGTGTTTCTTGAATACAGCATAATCCAGAACCTCAACGCCCAGTTCTGCAAGTTCTTTTTCGTTTCTTGCTCCTACGTCAATACAAAGATCATTCAGTTTATTGTTATGGGTCTTCAGGTGCGGTGGAATAATTCCAATAACTCCATCAAGTAAATCCCCCTGAGAGTTCACCACATCGAGATGCCTTCCAGGAAGAGTTTCGTCTGGAATTCCACCGAGTTTCTTAAAATTCAATGTTCCATTTTTGTTTGAACCGGTTATCAACAAACCAATTTCATCCATATGGGCAGCAAAACCTATTACGGGTTCTCCTTCCCCAATCTTTACAATTATGTTTCCCAGATCATCTATAGTGTATTTGTATTTGGCTGTATCGTTAATGTATCCGGTAATTAGTTCACGTACCATTTCTTCCCTGCCGGATATGCCAGGAGTAATTATAAGTTCTGTCAGTCTATCTATATCCATTTTTACACCTCCAGATCAATCAATTATAACGTAAAGTTACCCAGCTTTGCTTTTCTGTCGACAATTTTATTCTCATCTATTTCATAATTTATAGGTTTTTTCTGTATTTAACTCAAGTAATATGTAATAATAAATATGTACGAGATAAGATTAATGAATATTTGCATAAGTATTCTGAATATTTTTAGAACGGGGAGGAATTCTGCGTGTTTGATAACGAAGAACTTGAACAGATTAAAAAACAGCGCAAAAAATGGGAAGAGAACGTTGTAGAACCAACTGTTAAAAGATTTCCCGAACGTAAGGAAGAATTTAAAACTTCATCATCACACGAGATCAAAAAAACCTATACGCCCCTTGATGTTGAAGATTTAGAATATGTAAATGATCTTGCATTTCCCGGTATGCCACCTTACACGAGAGGCGTTCAACCAACCATGTACAGAGGGAAACTATGGACAATGAGACAGTATGCCGGTTTTGGAACAGCTGAAGAATCAAATGAGCGTTTTCATTACTTAATGTCCCAGGGTCAAACAGGTCTTTCTGTGGCCTTTGACCTTCCCACACAAATTGGATATGATTCTGATGATTCAATGGCAGAAGGCGAAGTCGGAAGAGTCGGAGTCGCTATAGATTCACTTGACGATATGGAGACACTGTTCAGAGAAATCCCTCTTGACAAAGTTAGTACTTCGATGACCATCAATTCAACAGCTGCAATTTTGCTCGCTATGTATATTGCGCTGGCTGAAAAACAGGGTGTATCTCCAGATAAATTGAAGGGCACAATACAAAACGATATATTGAAGGAATATATAGCGAGAGGAACCTATATTTTCCCGCCTGAACCGTCTATGAAGATAATTACGGATATTTTCGAATACTGTTCCGAGTATCTGCCTGGTTTCAATACCATAAGTATAAGTGGCTATCATATCAGAGAAGCTGGAGCTAATGCAGTTCAGGAGATAGCCTTTACACTTGCAGATGGTATAGCCTATGTTGAAGCAGCCATAGATGCGGGGCTTGATCCAAACGTCTTTGGAAAGAGGCTTTCATTTTTCTTCAATGCACACAACAACTTCTTTGAAGAAATAGCTAAATTCCGTGCTGCAAGACGCATATGGGCAAGGATAATGAAAGAGCGGTTTAATGTGGAAAATAACAAGGCATTAAGGTTGCGATTTCACACCCAGACTGGTGGCTCAACGTTAACCGCCCAGCAACCGCTGAACAATATTGCAAGAGTAGCATACCAGGCATTAGCAGCTGTTCTTGGTGGTACTCAGTCGTTGCATACGAATTCATACGATGAAGCCCTTGGATTGCCAACGGAAGAATCTGTTACAGCTGCATTGAGGACCCAGCAAATAATCGCTTATGAAACCGGAGTGGCTGATACAGTAGATCCGCTTGGAGGTTCATACTTCATCGAAAAACTAACCTCCGATATCGAGAAGAAGGTGATGGAATATCTTTCTAAAATAGATGATCTCGGTGGTATGGTAAAAGCAATAGAGAAGGGTTATATACAGAAAGAGATTCTCAATACCGCATATGAATATCAACTCAATGTTGAAAATCAAAAAGAAATCGTTGTGGGTGTGAATAAATTCCAGACAGATGAGGATGCAGAAAAGGAAATACTTGAATTCGATCCTGAAATTGAAGACAGACAAAAAGAAAAGCTTAAAACCTTAAAGGAAAAACGCGATCAAAATACTGTGAAAGAAGCACTTGAAAAACTTAAAAAAGCAGCGAAGGAAGACGACAACATAATGCCTTATGTTCTTGATGCTGTTAAACATTATGCTACGGTTGGAGAGATTTCATCTGCACTTAGAGATATATTCGGAGAATACACCGAAGCAATCATACTCTAGGGAGGGACTTTTTGATGGAAAATAAATTAAAGGTTCTTGTTGCTAAACCGGGACTTGACGGTCATGATAGAGGAGCAAAGATTGTAGCGATGGCTTTACGTGATGCGGGTATGGAGGTTATTTACACGGGATTAAGACAATCACCAGAAGAAATAGTAAAAGCTGCATCGCAGGAAAATGTTGATATTATTGGGCTTTCAATTCTTTCAGGTGCCCATTTAAAGCTTTGTGAAAGAATTCAAAAACTGATGAAAGAATCAGATATCGAAGATAAGCCTGTGTTTGTCGGTGGTATTATTCCCGCTAAAGATGTGAAAAAGCTAAAAGAAATGGGAATTTACGAGGTATTTGGTCCCGGTGTCCCACTTAAAAAAATTGTAGAAAAAGTAAAAGAAGCAGTGAAATGATTTCTGAAAGAGAAGTAGCAGAAACGCTGTCCCTCATAGAAAAAGATCCGTTGAAGGCAAAAGAGATCGTTTCAAAATATCCCGAAAGAGACTACTTTGTAGTTGGTATAACCGGAAGCCCCGGTTCCGGAAAATCCACCATGACCGATAAACTTGCAGAGATGTTTGCAGCAGAAAAAGATGTTGCCATAATCGCAGTTGATCCTACCAGCGCTTTCACTGGTGGAGCTTTTCTTGGTGACAGGATTAGAATGAGACGGTCAGTAAAGAGAAATAATATTTTCATTCGTTCAATGGCAAGCAGGGGAGCGGTTGGAGGATTGAGTCCGGGAATATACGATGCTGTGGAGTTTCTTGGAAGAGCCGGTTATGATATTATTTTCGTTGAGACCGTTGGAGTGGGACAATCAGAAACGGATATTGTAAACCTTGCTGATCTGGTTTTGCTGGTTCTTGCACCAGGTTCCGGTGATGATGTCCAGATGTTGAAAGCAGGTATTATGGAGATCGGAGATATTTACGTTGTCAACAAAAAAGATCTTGATGAGTCACAAAAGATTCTGGTAAATATTGAAGCAACCCTAAAGCTTAGCGGCATTGAGAGAGATGTAATATCTACAAACAGTATTACAGGAGAAAATATTGATCGCTTAAAAAATATTGTTCAGGGCCATCTAACTGTTTTAAATCAAACCGAAAAACTGGAGAGAAATAGAAAAGATAGATACAAGTTCAACCTTTTGAACACATTGTTTTCGATTTTAAGGACCAGATATAGCAGAATAGAAGATCTCGAGAAAATAATCAGTATGTACGCAAATGAGGAGGGAGAAAACAATGAAAGCAAAGAAAATTGACCATCTGGGAATTGCTGTAAAATCTATAGAAGAACATAAGAAGATTTATGTTGATTATCTGGGTTTTGAGCTTGAAAAAATGGAAACCCTTGATGATAGAGGATTGAAGGTTGCGTTTTTAAATGCGGGAAATACAAGAATTGAATTGCTGGAATCCATCAGTCCCGATAGCACAATTGCCAGGTTTATAGAAAAAAGAGGTGAAGGCATCCACCATGTGGCAATTTCTGTTGATGATGTGCAGGAAGGTATTGAAAAGGCAAAATCAATGAATTACAAACCTTTAAGTGAATCTCCACGTGAAGGTGCTGGAGGAACAAAAACTGTTTTCCTTCACCCCAAGACTACAAAGGGTGTGCTTATAGAACTTGTTGAAGGTGAGTACTAAAACTGGAGGTGTTGATTTTGAATGACAATATTGAGGAACTCAGAAAACGTAGCGAAAAGGTTGAAAAAGGTGGCGGTGAAGAAAGGATAGAAAAACAGCATTCTCGTGGTAAATTAACAGCGAGAGAGCGTATTGCCTTTTTGTGCGATGAAGAAAGTTTTGAAGAGTACGATAAATTTGTTGAGCATAGATCTGTTAACTTCGGACTTGATAAAAAAGAATTCCCCGGTGATGGTGTTATTACAGGAGTTGGTAGAATTGAGGGTAAAAATGTAGCAATTTTCTCCCAGGATTTTACCGTACAGGGAGGGTCGCTGGGAGAGATGCACGCAAAAAAGATAATGAAGATACAGGATGTTGCCATGAAAATGGGGATACCTCTAATTGGCATTAACGACTCTGGTGGTGCTCGGATTCAGGAAGGTGTGGACTCTCTTTATGGATACGGCGGGATTTTTTATAGAAACACCCTGGCATCGGGAGTAATACCTCAAATAACGGTAATATCAGGACCCTGTGCTGGAGGTGCCGTATATTCACCTGCAATAACAGATTTCATATTTATGGTAGAAGATATTTCTCAGATGTTCATTACCGGACCACAGGTAATTAAAGCCGTAACAGGAGAAGATATTGACAAGAACGAGCTTGGTGGTGCTTCAGTTCATAATACAAAAAGCGGTGTTGCGCATTTTTCTGCTGAAGACGATGAAACCGTTTTGAAGATGGTTAGAGAACTTATATCGTATTTGCCCCAGAATAATGCTGAAGAACCAGTGGTAAAGGAACCACAACCACTGGAAATAAATGAAGCACTGAATGAAATAGTTCCCGAAAACCCAAAACAATCCTATGATGTTCACAGTGTGATAGAAGAAATAGTTGATGGCAGGCGCTTTTTTGAGGTACACAAGGATTTTGCAAGGAATATGGTGGTTGGATTTGCCAGAATAAATGGTCAATCAGTTGGTATTGTAGCAAATCAACCATCTGTTTTCGCCGGAGCGCTTGATATTAATGCTTCTGACAAAGCTGCTAGATTCATCCGTTTTCTGGACAGTTTTAACATTCCTATACTGACTTTTGTTGACACACCGGGTTTTCTTCCCGGAGTGGCACAGGAACATGGAGGAATAATCAGACATGGTGCCAAACTTCTTTATGCATACAGTGAAGCAACCGTTCCAAAAATTACAGTAATTTTAAGAAAGGCTTATGGTGGAGCGTACATTGCCATGGGAAGTCAACATCTTGGAGCAGATATTGTCTATGCCTGGCCAGGAGCAGAAATAGCTGTAATGGGTCCCGAAGGTGCTGCGAATATAATATTTAGGAAGGAAATCAAAAATTCCGATAACCCCGAACAAACTAGAAAAGAAAAGATAGAGGAATACAGAGAAGCCTTCGGAAATCCTTATAGAGCGGCTGCTAGAGGATACATAGAAGGTGTAATTGAGCCTTCGGAAAGCAGAAAAAGGATTGCAGTGGCATTGTCAATTACCGGAAGTAAAGTTCAGGGATTTCCAAACAAAAAACATGGAAATATACCTCTTTGAGGTGATTTAATGTCTGAAACTATACAGGTTACTGTACTTGGGCTTATTGTTGTATTCAGCGTTTTAACTATTCTTGCAATTACGTTCGCATTGATGGGCAAATTTCTCTCAAAAGACAAAGGAAAACCTGTAAAGATTTCCCGTAAAAAAAGTAAAGCTTCGAGTGGCGAAGAAAAAAAAGGCATTGAAAAAACAGGTGAACTATCTTCACGCATGGTTGCAGTTATCACTTCTGCAGTAACGCAGTATATGGGACACGGTGATTTTGTGATAAAGTCTGTCAGAAGTGCAGAAACCTCAGACAGATGGAAACAAAGAAAACCTTTAATATTCTGGAAAACAGGGAGGAAGAATGATGCAACGAACCTTCAAAGTAACCGTAGATGGCAACGAATACATCGTTGAAGTTGAAGAGATAAAGAACAAACAAAAATCTGCTGAGGAGAAAATACAAAAACAACCTTCAAGTCAGCGGCAGGTTCAAGCCCAGAAAAAACAAAACGAATCAGCTGGAAAACTTAAGAATAAAGAAGGTAAAGAAAAAAATAGAAAACCAAAAACTTTGAGTAAAGAAAAATCACAGGAAAAAGACACCAGCAAAGGTAATGAAATTACCTCCCCGATGACAGGAGTAGTACTTGATATTTTTGTTTCTTCAGGAGATAGGGTCAGCCGTGGTGATAAAGTAATCCTTATGGAAGCGATGAAAATGGAAAACACGGTTCTGTCTGATTACGATGGAACAGTCAAAGAAGTAAAAGTTAACAAAGGAGACAGTATCGACGCTGGAGATGTAATCGTTGTTCTGGAATAGTATGTTTTTAAAGACTGATTGATATCTTACTTTAGTCAATTGTATTAGATATGAAGAAATGAATGGTATAGGGATCAGTTTATCTTCTTTTGTAAAAATTCAACGATTCTTTTTGCTGCCTTCCCATCTCCAAAAGGATTGGTGGCTTTAGCCATTTGTTTATATTTGCCTTCGTCATGAAGTAATGTCAGAGCTTCATTTACTATCCTTTCGATAGAAGTACCTACCAGTTTTGCAGTTCCTGATTCAATTGCTTCAGGTCTTTCAGTCGTTTCTCTTAAAACGAGTACCGGTTTTCCCAGAGCAGGTCCTTCTTCCTGAATGCCGCCGGAATCGGTTAAAATAATTTTAGACCCTTCCATTACTGCAACAAAAGGTAGATAATCGAGGGGATCCAATAAAATAGCTCTTTTTTCTTCTTTAAGCTCTTCAAAAACAATTTCGCGTACAGCTGGATTGAGGTGAACGGGAAAAACTATATGCAAATCCTTCTCTTTATCGAGCAGCTCTCTTGCGGCTTTCATAATATTTCGCATGGGTTCGCCCCAGCTTTCTCGTCTGTGTGTAGTCAGTAAAATGTATTTTTTGTCAAAAAGGTCAAGTTCTTTTCTTATACGCTTCATATCGTAGTTTTTGTTATTTACCACCCACTTCAACGCGTCAATAACAGTGTTTCCCGTAATAACTATGTTTTCATCAGGAATTCCCTCGTTGATTAAATTGTTTTTCGCTTTTTTAGTGGGTGGAAAATGATAATTTGCCAGTGAAGAGGATAGTCTGCGATTTATTTCTTCAGGGAAAGGATTGTATACGTTTTTTGTTCTTAAACCAGCCTCAATGTGGGCAACAGGACATTTATTATAAAAAGCCACAAGTGCTCCAGCAAAGGTGGATGTAGTGTCTCCCTGGACCAGAGTTGCATCGAACTGTTCTTTCTTGAAAACTCTGTCGATTGAAGAGATTAGTCTGGATGTTAAATCGGAAAGGGACTGCTTGTCCCTCATAATATTGAGATCATAATCAGGTGATATCTTAAATAGTTTGAGAACCTGGTCGAGCATTTCTCTGTGCTGTGCGGTGGCAATAATGATGGGTTTAAAATTTGATTTTGCCAGTGCCTGATAAACAGGGGCCATTTTAATTGCTTCCGGTCTTGTGCCAAAGATCATCGCGATTTTTTCCATCTTCATACCTCCAGTGTAACTTCAAAAGTGATTTTATCATATATGAAAACTTGTACCTTTTTTAGAGTTCGTGCTATTCTTAAGGTATGGATGAAGAGCATAAAAAACTAAGGTTTCTTGTGAGAACGCTTGCTGCTGAGAAATTTGGGCTGTTTTTTGATTTGCCAATTAAACTTAACAGCAGATTGAAAAGAACACTTGGTCGGATCGTTTATAAAAAAGACAGGAAGGAAGTTGTACCATTACGAATGGAGCTTTCTCCCACTTTGCTTGATGATACAGAACTGCTAAGAAAAACCATTCTTCATGAACTGGCTCACTGGTATTTGATGATCAACGGCAAAGATTACAAACACCGTTCGGTTGAGTTTAAAAAACTTTCAGATAAATACAAATTTGATAACGATTAGGAGGAAACAGTCCAGTGTATGACAGTTATGATAGGAAATACGTGAAATATAAACGCATGATATCTGATATATTACCCTACGCATTGATTTCAAGAAAAGAATTGAAACAATGGAATTTCTCTTATATCAGTAATGAGGAAAAGAAAAATAAGTTTGGCAGGAAAATTGATGTTGGTGAGTCATGGAGCACGAGTCATAAATCAGTAGTGTTCAAAAGAAGGGTGAAAATACCTGTTATTGATTCAAATGAGATTATCAGTTTAAAGGCGTGGTTCGGAGGAGAAAGCCTTGTTAATGTTGATGGGAAGTCCTTTGGTGAGTTAAATGAATATCACAAAGAACTGGATCTTTCAGTTTTTGCAGATGATAGTGAACACCTCGTTGAAGTGCATGTTGTACCTCATGGTTTACTCGGACAAAGAGTTAAGAAACCGGTTTTTGAAAAAGCTGAGCTAATAATTGAGCACAGGACAATAAAAAGAATTATATGGAATTTTTACCTGGTCAATGAACTAATAAAAGAAACAGATGACAGTGTTTTAAAGGACCTGTTATCAGATCTGCTTGATAAAACGTTGAGGAAAATTGATGTACCAAGAGATACTGAAAGTTACTTCAACACAGTATATGACAACCCTGAAGTGTTTAAAGAAGTATCCTGGATCTGGGAAGCAGAGAATTTTGTACCTCCGAAGAAAAACAGTTACTCTGAAAAGCTTATCAATAGTATTATTGATGCCGAAAAAGAATTCATGAGAGAGATGGCTTTCTTGAAAGAAAAGTTTCCGTCATACGGAAAAATAAGTATGATTGGTCACGCTCACATAGATTATGCATGGTTATGGCCCATCAGTGAAACGAAGAACAAGATTATCAGGACATTTTCTAATGCTCTCAGATTAATCGATAAGTACGATGATTTCAAATATATTCAATCTTCCGCAAAGATGTATGACGATCTAAAAAAACAAGACCCCGAGCTCTTTGCTAAGATTCAGAAAAAGGTGAGAGATGGACGATGGTTGCTTACAGGTGGAATGTGGGTAGAAAGCGACTGTAATATACCATCACCTGAATCTCTTATAAGACAAATATTTTATGGGCAAAGTTTTTTTGAGAAGCATTTTGGCAAAAAATGTGAAATAGCATGGTTACCGGATGTTTTTGGATTTTCATGGTTGCTTCCCCAAATACTTGCAGATGGAGGGATAAACTATTTCTTTACAACAAAACTCACCTGGAATGAAACCAGTAGATTTCCCTACGATCTATGTATATGGAAAGGGCTGGATGGTTCAGAAGTTATCTATCATAGCTTTGAAAATGTTGGTGAAGGTTATAATGGAAAAATTAACCCGGAGGAGATAATTGGTACGTGGAAAAACTACCGACAGAAAAAAATGCTCCCAGAAACCCTTTTTACTTTTGGTTATGGGGATGGTGGAGGTGGCCCCACCGATGAAATGATTGAAAATTATCTGCATATGAAAGATTTCCCCAATCTCCCGGAACTTTCAATAGATGATCCGCTAGATTTTTACAAAAATGCAGAGAAGAAAAAAAGGGAGCTTCCTATCTGGGATGGAGAGCTGTATCTTGTGTTGCATAGAGGCACGCTGACCACTCAATCAAGAACTAAAATGTTGCATAAAAAAGCAGAAGATGAACTTTTCCTTGCAGAACTGTTTTCATTATTTATTGATGGTGATATGATAAATGAGGAATTGAGTGATTTGTGGAAAACACTGCTTCACAACGAATTTCATGATATTTTACCAGGATCTTCAATAAAAGAAGTCTATGAAACCGCTGAAAAAGAACTTTCAGGGATTATTGAAAAGGCTAAGGACATAAAAAATACCGGTTTATTGAATTTTGTATCACAGGATGAAAAAACGATTACTGTTTTTAATCCAGGCTCTCACAAAAGGCCATTGCTTTTTGAAATGGATTTGAATGGGAAAACCCTGACCGTGCAAAATGGTAAACCACTAAAAATACAAAAAACGCAAAATGGCTGGTTGTATTTTGATGAAGCCATGGTTGAACCCTTTTCTTCGATGAGACTATTTGTGCACGAAAAGGAAGCGAGCGGAAAAAACGATGATGTTTCTTCTGATGATAGGATACTTGAAAACTCTCTGGTTAGGGTAATAATTAATGAAGATGGAACTATCAAAATGTACGATAAAGAGCTAAAAAAAGAAGTTTTCGAGGATTCAGGAAATAAGTTATTCTTATACGATGATGTCCCACCGAAATGGGATGCCTGGGACATAGATGTAGATTATGAAAAAAGCGCAAGACAGCTCAAAGCCAGCGAAATTAAAATGACTGAAGCTGGCGAAATAAGGCAAACAATCGAAGTGAAGTACAGGACTAACGATACTGTAATCACTCAGTATTATATATTGCACAGTCATTCTAAGAGGTTGGACATCAAAACAAATATTAACTGGCATCATCGAAAAACGTTGCTCAGAGCCATTTTTCCTGTAAATGTTCTTTCGAGAAAGGCAAAATACGATATCGGGACAGGTTACGTTGAACGACCAACACATAAGAACACGGACTTTGAAAAAGCGCGCTTTGAAACGGTTGCACATAGATGGATGGATCTTTCTGAGACAGGTTTTGGTGTAAGCCTACTTAACGATGGAAAGTACGGTCACAGCTGTTCAGGTAACGTTATGGGCATCAGTTTATTAAGATCCCCCGTTTTTCCACATTTCTTTGCGGATGAAGGGAAACACAGCTTTACATACTCGATCTTTCCTCAAAAAGGTGATGAAGTAGTGAATACTATTAAACAGGCAGAGCAGTTAAACAAACCTTTGATAGTGGCTGAAGGCAGTCCTACAACTGAAAAAAGTTTAGTGAATATAAGTGAAGAGAATTTCA